>DAOTVU010000067.1:0-8287 GCA_034436215.1 Dehalococcoidia bacterium | reverse complement strand
GGTGCTATTAGCCTTTCCTCTTCATCGGATAACATTCCTAAAACGTAATCAACAATATCTTTCTGCCTATTTTCATCTCCATTGTTTAACTCTGGATGTGATATCCCGATTTTTATACGAATAAAATCCTTGTCGCCAAGGATATCGATAATTGATTGTATTCCACGATGACCTCCCGAACTGCCCCCCTGTTTTATTCTTAGACGGCCGGCAGGTAAATCCAGATCATCATGAATAACTATTAAATTGTCAGGTGATAGTTTGTATTTTTTAAGAAGACATAAAGTGGCCTCACCCGTTAAGTTGACATAAGTCTGTGGTTTGGCCAACACTACATTTTCATTTCCGATGATACCTGTGCCAGTAAGAGATTGACATAATTTCTTTTTAACATCGATATGATACAGGCTTGAAAGTTTATCAATACATCGATAACCCAGATTGTGGCGGGTCGATTCATATTGTTTGCCGGGATTACCTATTCCAAGAATTATTTTCATAGCAGGGGATTCTGTTGTGAATGTTCTTTTCCTTCGTTTGCCTGTTTGAGAAGGTCGAGGAATTGTCTTTCATTTAAAATATTTATTCCCAAGGATCGTGCACGCCCCAATTTTGAACCCGGATCAGAACCAACTACAAGGTAAGTTGTTTTTCGTGTGATATCTGATGCTATTTTGCCTCCCAGTTCCCTGATCTTGCTTTCCATCTCCTGTCTGCTTCCGCTTTCAAGCCTGCCGGTTAATACGAATTCTTTGCCGGAAAGTGGCAGGCTTTTTTTGGGGCCTTCCTGTGAAGACATTAAGACGCCTGCACCAGCAAGTTTTTCCAGTATTTTCAGGTTTTGCGGCTGTCTGAAATAGGCTAGAATGGACTCAGAAACTTTCGGCCCGATTGTCGGAATTGACATAAGATCTTCTCTGGTAGCTTTTGAAAGGGCATCAATGCTCGGGTAATGGTCAGCTAGTATTATGGCCGTTTCTTCACCGATATTGGGTATCCCCAATGCAAATATAAGTCGTGCTAGTGGTCGCTTTTTGCTTTCCTCGATTGAAGCCAGTATCTTCGAAACGCTTTTATCTCCCATTCTTTCCAGGCCTATCAGCTGATCACGTGATAAATAGTACAGATCTCCGGAGTCCTTGATTAATCCTTTTTCGAAAAGTGACTGGCATAATTTTTCCCCAACACCTTCTATGTCCATTGCTCCTTTGCTGGCGAAATGTTTGATTGCTTCCAGTGCCTGTGCCGGACAGGCCGTGTTAGTACAGCGGTGGATTGCTTCCCCTTCCGGCTTGATAACCTCGGCACCGCAGACGGGGCATCTCGACGGCATGTGAAAGACTTTCTCATTACCTGTACGACGGCTGGTAACCGGACCGACAATCTCAGGTATGACGTCTCCCGCCCTTTGCACAATGACCCAATCTCCTATACGTATATCCTTTCTATGAATATCATCCTCATTATGAAGGGTTGCCTGCCTGATTGTCACTCCGCCGATATTTACTGGTTCAAGTACGGCATATGGGTTAAGACTTCCTGTCCGGCCAACGTTTATGCCTATATTTATCAGGCGTGTAGTACCCTGAATTGCTGGAAATTTATATGCGATAGCCCAGCGCGGATCGTGACCTACGTTCCCCAACTCTTCTTGAAGGCGGATAGAATTGATTTTAATTACAACACCATCAATATCATACGGCAACTCTTCTCTTATTTTAGTCCATCGATGATAATATTCTTTTACTTCATTTAGATTACTGCATCTGGTCATGTGAGGGTTTATCTTGAATCCGATCGATTTGAGGTATTGCATAATTTCCCAATGTGTTTCTGGGATTTTATCACCTTCAGCCCAGCCCAGGGCATAAATAAAAATATCCAGAGGACGCTTCGCTGTTATTCGGGGATCCAGCTGTCTTACTGAACCGGCTGCTGCATTTCGGGGATTGGCAAAAAGCGGCAGTCCCTCTTTCATACGCTCTTCATTCAACTTTTTTAATCCCTCTTTGGGAAGATAGACTTCTCCCCTTACTTCAAAGCGCTTTGGAGCATTCTCTGGTACCGATAAGGGAATACTTCTGATGGTCTTTAGATTCTGCGTTATGTTTTCACCCTGGTAACCGTTACCCCTAGTTGCACCGGTAGCGAATATGCCATTTTCATAAGTTAGAGCTACTGCAAGACCATCGATTTTTAGCTCGCAGACAAAGTCAAACTCCTGGCCCGGAATGAGATTTAAAGTCCTTTTATACCACGCATCGATATCCTCATCGGAGAATGCGTTGGCAAGGCTTAATAGCGGCCGTGGATGTACCACTATGCCAAAAGATTCAACCGGCTCGGCACCAACTCTGTGTGTGGGCGAATCAGGAGTGATAAGTTCAGGATAAAGTTCCTCAAGTTTTTGTAGTTCAAGCATTAATGAATCATATTCGGCATCACTTATCTCAGGACTGTCTAAAACGTAATAACGATAATTATGGTAATTTATGACTTTTTTTAACTCATTTATGCGTGCGGCTGCCTGTTTCTTGTCATCCATGATTATATCTTGTTTTATCTTATCGTTGATGAAAAAATTATATCATTTACCGGTAATTATTATTATGCTTTTTACCCACCAGACCATATTATGACATAATAACTTTACAGTGTTAATAAAATTATTAGGGCTGAGGGTCAATTGAAACCAAGATCTGCACGCTGGCACACGATCTACTCGGTTATAAGTACTCTTATTGAAACAATCGCAATTATCGCATTGTTGATATGGATTTTGCCTGTTTTTGGAATCAACTTCCAGTGTTGGCTGACAGCTACCATTGTAATTCTATTTTTAATATACTCTTATATAATGTATCGAATCGGACATCAGACAGTTGTTAAAACACCGATTAACACCCCCGATAAAATCGTTGGTAAATCTGCTATAGTTGACAAAGATTTAAACCCTGAAGGTTATATAAAGGTCAATGGCGAATTATGGAAAGCCATATCTATAGATGGCCCTGTGAGTATTGGTGAAAGAGTAACAGTGATAAAGCTTGATGGGATGGTTTTAACAGTAACAAAAAAGCGCCGGCGTTCGGATACCTGATTGACGGGGTGTAAGCCTAATGGGAGGCCTGTCCACTTACCGGCATGTATCGAATGTAGCCTTTGTATTCGACGCCTGTCAAAGCTTTTTGAATATTTGGAACATCAAACAGAGAGCTTATAACCCATATAAGTGAAATCTGCTTACTCGGTATTAATTGCTTGATCTTATATGTAAAATCTGTCGTGCCCGGCTCATAATAAACGATCGGCCCGATTTCATAGCCTTCTCCAATCGATTTATCTTTGGCCGTGTTTAATATATCCGCTGCTTGAGGGTAATTGACAACCAGAAAAGCTGCATATTCTTTGTTGATGTCATAAGCTGGCTTTTGCCCGTTCGTAGTTGAACAGGTAGTAAATAAGCCAATAATAATTATTATCGAAAATAATGTTATTAATATCTTTCTGTTAATCAATTTTTCAATAATATTAAAAACTGCTATACAAATTATTTATTATATTAATTTTTTACTGATGATCATAGTTGGTATCAAAGTGCTGCATTTATCAGCTTATTTATCTTGCTCAATTCCAGCTTTTGTTCAACAAGGGTTGATTGTTTAAGTGCTTTTAGTGAATCTTCAAAGGTATCGCGTTGCGATTTATAAATAACACCAATGGGTATGCGTTCTCCCCATTCGTGGGCTTTAATAATTGCCATTGATTTGTTCAAAGCATCATAGTCAGGGTCTTCGTCCAGTTTATATATGCGCTTTTTATACCAGTCGTAGGTGTTAACATGATTAAAGGTAACACAGGGTTGTAATATATCGATGAAAGAAAACCCTTTATGCTGTAAAGCAAGCTTAATTAGCTTTGAAAGATGATCGATATCACCAGCAAAGCCTCTTGCTACAAATGTTGCATCACAGGCAATGGCAATGCTTAATGGAAACAGAGGATAAGCGGCGCCCTCGGGCGTGGTATTTGTTATAAACCCTTTATCACTGGTAGGTGAGGCCTGCCCTCTGGTCAACGCGTATATCTGATTATTGTGCACCATATAGGTAATGTCATGGTTTCTGCGCATAGCATGCATCCAGTGATTTCCACCCTCACCATATCCATCGCCATCGCCACCCACCGCTATGACATTTAATTCGTGATTAGCTATTTTTATGCCGGTTGCAACAGGGATAGCCCTGCCATGCAGTGAATTGAAGGTATTGCATTTCATGAAATGTGGCAACTTCCCGGCCTGCCCTATTCCAGATACTATTACCAGACGATGTGGTGGTATATCCAGATCAACCAGTGCTTTTTTTAAGGCTGTTAATATACTATAGTTGCCACAGCCAGGGCACCATGTTGGTTGAAGACCGACATAGTCGTTTAGTGAGACCATTATTATAGAGACTCCCGCTGTAAAGCATTTATTATATATTGTGCTGTAAAAGGCCGGCCATCGTACTTCAGGATTGCACCTTTAATTTTCTTATTCGTTTGCGCTTCGAATAATGAGGCAAACTGACCGGTGGCATTAGATTCAACTGCAAATAAGCTTTCAACGTCAGCAATAAGCCTGTTAACCGCCTGTGATGGGAAAGGCCATAATTCATTGAAATGTAAAAGATTTATACTCATGCCCTGCTTGTTTAATATATTTATAGCTTCATATAAAGGCCCAAAGGTGCTGCCCCAGCCGATTAATGTAACTCTGGCAGTCCTCGGCCCATATATTAGAGGTAGAGCGATATCTTTTCGTATGCTCGAACTTTTTTTCATCCTTTTTTCTACCATTGCGGTTCTTGTGCGGGCGTCCTCTGTTAAGTGTCCCTCCTCGTCATGCTCATCCGCATCTGTTATTACCAGTGCTTTACTGTATGATGGCAACGCCCTGGGAGAAATACCCGAACCGGTAATGCGATGACGTTTATAATCTGCCGGATTACTCAGTTCGTCTTCAATTAAAGGTAAACCACGGTCAATATAAACCGATGATAAATCGAATTTGTCAACAGTGAAATATGAGGTGGCCAGATAATGATCGCTTAAAATAATAACGGGGATCTGGTATTTATCGGCTAAATTGAAAGCTTTAATAGTTAACCAGAATGCATCTTCAGCCGATGAAGGAGCCAGAACAGCCCGAGGGAATTCACCATGAGATGCGTGAATGCAAAATAGTAGGTCACCCTGTTCTGTTCTGGTAGGTAAACCTATGGCAGGTCCCGGACGTTGGCCAAGCACGATTACCACTGGAGTCTCGGTCATTCCCGCAAGTCCCAATCCTTCTACCATTAGTGAAAAACCACCGCCCGATGTAACTGTCATTGAACGGACTCCGGCATAAGATGCGCCTATAGCCATATGTATGGCAGCGATTTCATCTTCAGGCTGGATAACAACTGTCCGGAATTCCTCTGAATGCGAAGATATGTATTCTATGATCGGAGTTGTCGGGGTCATTGGGTAAGCTGAGAGGAATTTGCATCCTGAGGCCAGCGCTCCCATGGCTATGGATTCATTACCGTTGATAAGCATTCTTTCGGATTTTACGGGAAGGCTTTCTATAGCTAAATCAACAAATTCTTTCTGGTCTATGATAAAATTATATCCTTCCTTAAGTGTTTGAATATTTTGATCGATCAATTCTTCTTTTAGGAAGTGCTCTTTAATCAACCTGATAAATATGGATATATCGATCCTGGTTAACCCTGCTAAGGCACCAAGGGCGGCCGAATTTTTTGCCTGTTTATTACCGGTAACCCTTAGAGAAATTTCTTCCATTGGCATATAAAGAATTTTATATCTGCTACTTAACTCGGGATCTCTAATACTATCAACAATTGCCACCCCATTAAGACCGAGCTCTTTATAATGGAGGAGCAGGCTTTCTTTATTTAGCGCCAGCAATATGTCTAATTTTTCAGATGCAGCTAATGCACGTGAATCCTTGACACGAATACGGAAAAAATTATGGCCGCCTCTGATTCTCGACTCATAATCCTGATCGGCAAATACATGGAACCCCATCCGCGTAAAAGCATGTGCAAGGATAACTCCAATTGTTTGTAAACCCTGTCCGGCTTCTCCGCCTATTAAAATATTTAAATCCATGCTGAACTGTCTAAGGGGTATTTTATTTTCTAGCTTTAAAAATAACCTTTGAGATAGGTTTATAAGCAATATGCATGATAAGAAAAATAATGAAAGATAAAAGGAGGTTATTATGCACCTGGAAAGCAACCGGTTTGGTCAGTAAACCCAGTGTAATTGATTCTATTGCCCGTGATTCTGTTATACCGAACCCACTGATTATATACATACTCAGCAAAAGCAATAATATAGCTTGAATAGATATTCTAATGACTTTATCCAAATCCCTGTTTTTATTCATTATCTATCAAAAAAGGATTTATCGAGACTGCCATCATTTGAATAACCGGCTTGTTCCCAGTAGCCCCTGTAACTTTCATCATCGGATAGCTCGATTTTATCTACCCATTTAATCCATTTATAGCCCCACCGATCCTCAGCTGCAAGCTGAAATGGGAAACCTCTTGCCTCGGGGATGGTTAAACCGTTCATCTTAAAAGCCAGAAGTATATTTTTATTGAGTATGTATTGCAACGGTAGTGAAGTAGTATAACCGTCAACCGCATGGAAAATCACGATTCTGGCTTCGGGTTTTATCCCGGCCTCAGTGAGAAGATCTTTGACAAGCACGCCTTCCCATAGGATCTTTACCGACCAGCCTTCAACACATTCGAGGGTAATCAATTTCTGATAATGCTGATACTTATTTATTATATCTTCGTAACTGTAGGATTTTTCGTTCTCAACCAGCCCTTTCACAAACAGTTTGTACGTTGAGATGTCTACACTTTGCGGTCCTTTTATTGAGTTTTCGCGGAATTCACTGATAGAAGATAATTTCTCTCCTTTATATTCTTTGATATAAACCGAACCAAGTTCTTTTGATTTGTCCATATCCGTCCCCGATACACATGAACTTACTGAGGCGGCAAGTAATATAACTGTTGTTAAAACCACCAGATATCTAAAGATAGTCATATATTACCCTGACCATGACAGCCACCATAGTAAAAAGATTTATTTAATCCTTGACTCTACTGCTCCCCAGTTAATATTTTTCATGAAGGCTTCAATGTAATCGGCACGTTTTAATCCGTAATCTATCATGAAAGCATGCTCAAACACATCAAGTATAAGTAAGGGCTGACAGCCTGCAGGATGCCCTGTATCATGTTCATTTATCCATTGGTTAAACAGTCTCCCACTGATAACGTCCTGATAAAGAATAGCCCAGCCGACTCCACGCATTGCTGCAGTTCCTTTGAAATCCTGTAGCCATGCTTCATAGTTGCCGAAATTAGCCGATATCAGTTTAGCAAGTTTACTGTTTTCATTAATAGAGGATTTTCCACCTAGGTTTTCGAAGTAAAATTCGTGCAGTCGCATCCCATTAAACTCCCAGCCGAGCCTTCGTTTCAACTCAGCAAACTCATAAGAACCGGTCTTGCCTTCCCTCGCCAATAAGGAAAGAGCGTCAAGTACCTTATTTGTATTAGTAACATAGCCTTTGTATAGTGTAAAGTGATTATTTAAGAGAGTATCGCTGAATCCCTCCATACCCAAAAGCCTGTTATAATCTTTTGCTTCATAACTCATATGCATCCTCCTTTATTTTCACAGTGTCTTTTTTAATTCGTTGAATACCTTGATATGATAAATTTCGTGATCCCTTATTCTCGTGAGCAGTTTTTTTACTTTGGGGTCCTCTACTTCCTTTGAGGCCCGGTCGTACTCACGTGCTACTTTTCTCTCGATCTTGATATCGGCATCCAGCATCCTCTCGGGTTTTCTCGGACGATCTATTTTGCTGTGCTCGATCCTGGGATTTCCCCCACGGCTGACCATTTTTTCAGCCAGCCATCCAAGATGCTGCATTTCATTTATTGCCTGATCCTGCATTTCTTTACGCATTTCCTCGTTTGGAGCCAAATATGAGTGCAATAAATACTGGATGATAACAGTATATTCATGTTCGATGCCCCAGTTGAGTACTTCGGTTAATTTATCTGAGCGTGGCCCGCGTAAATCTTTCAGCCCCGCTTCGGAAGCCTCCTTTACGAAGCCGGTGAAATCATCATGGTGGGACTCTTCATCGGATAATATTCTCTCCAGTAATCTACGGATCCTAATATTATTGATAATCTTG
>DAOTVU010000066.1:0-24055 GCA_034436215.1 Dehalococcoidia bacterium | reverse complement strand
GAGCAATTTGTAGACCTGCACATCGATCTGATTGACAACATATACGAATTCAATCGCAAGCTAATGGATTACCTGATATGGTACAATACCGAAAAGGCCCATAGAGGTATTGGCAACATCCCTCCACGCAGGTATTATATAGACAATTTCTTAAACCCCTCCAAAAAGTCCAATATGTTATATACGCTTATGATATAATGTACAGATACATGTAAATAGCTATATAATACCTGAAAGACGGATATATAAATCTCGGGAAGGTGGATATGGAAAGCAACGCTCTAAAAATAAATCCTGCTGACAATGTGGCTATTGCCATCCGGCAGATAAAGAAGTATGAAGATGTAATAGTGGATGGTGTGATGGTTTGCAGAGCACTGGAGGATATACCGGCCAGCCATAAGGTAGCTCTTACGCCGATCAACAAAGGAACACCGGTTATCCGATATGGTGAGCCCATTGTGATTGCTGTCGAAGATATAGCCAGTGGTCGTTGGGTGCATGTGCATAATACAAAGCCCACCGATCACACATGAAAAATGGGGAATTAAAGTATGGTGTTCAGAGGATTTAGAAGAGAGGATGGAAGGTATGGGGTGCGCAATCATATACTGGTGGTATCCTCGGTGGCCTGCGCTAATGGTGTTGTCGACGAACTCGGCAGGCTGTTCCCGAACATCATCACTGTGAAGAATGCTTATGGCTGTGGGTACGGCCCAGAGGACTTTAAAACGAGCTTAAATGTGCTCGGGGGTCTGGTAAATCATCCTAATGTGGGTGCTGTACTGGTAATCGGACTTGGATGTGAGCTTCTCAAGGCCGAATACCTGGCGGGCATGGTTAGTGGTAAACCTGTTGAGGCCCTGACTATACAGGATGCGGGAAGCAGGGCCACAACCGAAAAAGGGATAATATACATAGACAGGTTTGCGCTTGAATTAGAAAAACATAAGCGAATTGAAGCTTGTGTAGGTGAATTGCTGGTGGGACTTAAATGCGGTGGATCCGATGCGTTTTCTGGCGTGACTGCCAACCCTGCACTTGGTGTGGCGGCAGATATGCTGGTGCATGAAGGAGCCGGCGTCATTATGGGCGAGATTACCGAGATGATCGGAACAGACCACATTCTGAAAAAGCGATGCCGGACACCTGAATTGGGAGAAGAACTGCAGAAGCTCATACTCGGGCACGAAGATCGGGTAAAAAAAGCTCTGGGTGAGCTGGCCGGTCTGGTTATAGCTCCGGGCAACATGGATGGCGGGCTTTCTTCCATAACGGAAAAGTCGCTGGGATGTAATGCCAAGGCGGGCTCATCGATGGTAGTTGAACTGGTTGAATACGCATGTCGGCCTGCACGGAAAGGGCTGATCATCATGAATACACCGGGGTATGATATCGATGCTATGGCAGGTATGGCTGCCGGAGGTGCACACATTATCGTCTTTACCACTGGAAGAGGAACACCTGCTGGATTTCCCGCTGTACCGGTGATAAAAGTATCCAGCAATTCAAATATTTTCAGAAAAATGACCGGTGATATTGATATTGATGCCGGTGCTGTACTGGAAGCAGGAAGGTCTATAGATAGTATCGGAAAGGAAATCTTCGATTGCATCATCGAAACCGCCAATGGCAGGCTTACCTGCGCCGAAATTAATCGATCAGAACCATTTAATTATCTGAAACAGGGGATGACTTTTTGAACGGAAGATATCACCGATGCTGGTACAATATGGATAATAACGGGATAATGCGATTTATGCAAGGAGGTTTAAATGACGACTAAAACTAAAGGTATGGCGGAACTGTTCAAGGAAGTTATCAATCGGGGACTGTGTACTCTCTGTGGTGCATGCATAGGCGATTGTCCGTATACAGTTTTTTACCGCGGGAAAATCCGCATGATTGATTTTTGCAACAGGGAAGAAGGGCATTGCTATGAATATTGCCCGCGAACTCCCACAGTTCTGGATGATATCAGCAGGATGATATTCGGCATACCCTATTGTGATGAAGAACTGGGCACTGTAAGGGAGATAATGATGGCAAGGACGACGGATAAGAAGATAAGGTCGAGAGGGCAATACGGCGGGACTGTAACCACACTGCTTTCGCTGGCTCTTTCGCAGGGTCTGATCGATAAGGCCGTCCTATCCAGAAATAGCTCTGAGAAACAGCCGGAGGGAATGGTAGCGGGATCGGTCGACCAGTTGATGGAGTGCGCCGGATCCAATTATATGGCTTATCCAGCGCTGGAAACGCTCAACCGGATACCCAGTGATAGCAAAGACAAACTGGGCATTGTGGTTACCCCCTGTCAGGCCATAGCACTGGCAAAGATGCGCACGTCGCCGCCATCTCGCAGGGTAGAGATAAGCAATGTCAGAATCGTTCTCGGACTCTTCTGCACCTGGGCACTGGATTACTGCCGCTTTCATGGATTTCTTAAGGAGAGGCTGGATATACCGAAAATAAGAAAGTTCGATATCCCCCCTCCACCTGCCAACCGTTTCGATGTGTATATCGGAAAGGGAGTCAGGTCGTTCTCGCTGGACGAAGTAAGGAAATATCGCATGCCGACCTGTGCTTATTGTCTGGATATGACTGCTGAATTTGCGGATATATCCGTAGGTGCAGTTGAGGGTGTGGAAGGCTGGAATACCGTCATTGTGAGGACCGAGCGGGGTGCCAGCCTTTTGGAGATGGCCATACAAAAGCGAGTGCTGGAAACAGACAAACTGCCCGATCATATCCTGGCGCATTTGAAGGAAGCTTCAATGATTAAGAAGACAAGAGGTTTAAAAGAGATCATCCGACAAACCGGCGATGAAAATAATCTGCTTTATCTGGTAATGCGGGACGAGTTACGAGATAGGTTCCTGGCATGGAATGCACCGGAAGGAGGTACCCACTGAAATGGCTGTCATAGATTTGAATGCACCGGGTGAAAATCGGCTGTTCATCGGTAATGAGGCCATAGCACGCGGGGCACTGGAGGCTGGTATAGGCTGGGCTTCAGCCTATCCGGGGACGCCTTCTTCAGAGGTAATTGGATCGCTGGCCGAGGTGGCTAAAGAACAGAAAATCTATGTGGAATGGTCAGTGAATGAGAAGGTTGCACTGGAGGCGGCAGCTGCTGCCTCATATGCAGGCATACGCGCCCTGGCAGCTATGAAGATGGCTGGACTGAATGTGGCTCAGGACTTTCTGGCCAGCCTGGTGCTAACCGGGATAGGTAAAAAGGGGCTGGTGCTTATGGTAGGTGATGACCCTGAGGCACATTCAAGCTCGGAAGAGATGGATTCGCGCGGTATAGCCAGAGTGTTTGATATACCGCTTCTGGAGCCAGGCGATTTTCAGGAAGCCAAGGATATGATGAAGTGGGCATTTGAGTTGAGCGAGGAACTGGGAACAGTTGTGATGCTCCGTAGTGTGACGCGTATCGCCCATGCCAGAGGCAATGTAAGGCTGGGAGATCTGCCGCAGATTGAGCAGAGAGCGATATTTGAAAACGTCTATAACCCCATGTCTCCTTCTCCTACCGCCTATATGCCCGTTCCCTCACCTCTGAGACATGCCTTCCAGCATCTGAAACTCGATAAGGCTAGGTCCAAATATGAAGGATCGCCCTTCAACCGGTACTCTGGACCCGAAAAGCCAGACCTTCTGTTGATAACATGCGGTAGTGGCTGGTTGTATTCACAGGATGCGGTCAGCACACTCGGTCTGGAAAAACGCGTGGGCATATTGAAGCTGGGTACGCTCTGGCCTTTACCTGAAAAACTGGTGCAATCATGCCTGCAGAAGACGAACAGGGTGTTGTTTATAGAAGAGATCGATCCCTTCCTTGAAGGAGCGATTATGGAATTCAGCTCCAGCCTGTCGCCCGAACGGCGGACCGGCATTTTTTACGGCAAGCATACACGCCACATAAACTCCTTCGGCGAGCTTACTCCCGACAGCGTTATCAATGCCATAGTTTCTATACTGGACATTAAGTATGAACCGAGAACAGCCGAGTACATAAATAAATTGGAATCAATACCCAAAAATTTCGTTATCGAGCGGATGTTAACCTTCTGTCCGGGCTGTCCCCATCGTGCTTCATACTGGGCGATGAAAACGGCATTAAGGATGGATGGCAGGGATGGTTTCATCACCGGCGATATTGGTTGTTATTCCATGGGTCTTGGCCCCGCGGGCTTCTTTCAGAACCGAACCCAGCATAGCATGGGTGGTGGCGCAGGAGTGGCCAATGGATTCGGCCAGTTATGGCGCTTTGGTTTCAACCAGCCGGTGATGGCGGTCTGCGGAGATTCAACATTCTTTCATGCGGCTATTCCCGCGCTGATCAATGGCGTACATAATAAAGCTAACTTCATTCTGGTTGTACTGGATAACAGCGCAACGGCTATGACGGGCTTTCAACCGCATCCGGCAAGTGATCTCACGGCCATGGGAGAAGATGCCACGCCGGTCAGCATCGAAGTTGTATGTGAGGCCATAGGAGCACAGGTAGAGATTTGCGACCCATTCGATCTTAAATCGACAATTTATAAGCTGCTCAAATTGCTTGAACAAAACAATGGTGTGCGCGTAGCTATTATGCGACGAACCTGTGAACTGGTCAGAGGGAGACGTGAGGCGCATCCGTTTAAAGTGAGGCTTATAGCTGAGAAATGCATAGGCGAAGAATGCGGCTGCAATCGCCTGTGCACAAGGGTCTTCCGCTGTCCGGCCCTTGTCTGGGATCCTGCAAAGGGAAAAACCATGATCGATGAGGTTATCTGCACTGAATGCGGGGTATGTGCCGACATATGTCCGGAGGGAGCAATTGTAAAGGAGACAGTTATATGAAACAGCTGATCAAAGACCCGCTTAATATTATCGTTTCGGGTGTGGGTGGACAGGGCAATGTAATGGTTTCTCTGGTTATCGGTAATGCACTGGTCAATGAGGGATACTTCGTTACCATAGGTGAAACCTATGGTGCTTCACAGCGAGGGGGATCGGTGATGAGCCATGTTAAGATATCGGCTGTGAAACAGTACGGTCCGTTGATTGCGAAGGGACAGGCAGATATCATATTGGGCATGGAGCCTGTGGAAACATTACGAATGCTAAAGCAATTTGGTAATGATAGCGTTAAAACAATCGTTAATCCACGCCCCATACATGCTATTGACCTGGCCGGTACCGGCTACCCGGATCTGTCAAATGTTCTGGAAAAAGTAGCCGGGCTATCTTTCAAGTGCTACACTGTAAATGCCACCGAGGAAGCCCAGAAGATGGGAAATCCCATTCTGGCAAATATGATACTCATTGGGGCACTGCTAAAAACGGGGCTATTACCTCTGGATGAAACCTCGCTGGAAAAGGTAATCAGGGAAATGTTCCCCGGTGCGGTGGAGCTGAATACCAGCGCCTTGAAAAGGGGTATGGAGCTGGTACAAATCGAAAATTAATTTCAGAAATATTTAAAAAACCTCTTGACCCCCCTTGACATTTAGTACGCATGTTCTATAAAATAATAGCACATATGTTTTACGAACATAAGTATTAATACAAGGGGGCAATTATGTTAGGCGAGATACATATTAAGGATTTTGCGGTTATCAGAGATATTACGATCAGTTTTGTATCAGGTTTGAACATCATCAGTGGCGAAGAAGGCTCGGGTAAGTCTCTAATTGTTGATGCTTTAAGTTTATTGATGGGTGCGAGGGCACCGGCCGGCCTAATCCGCAATGGGGCGAGGTCGGCGAGAGTAGAAGCGATATTCTGGCCTGATGAAAAAGCAGCGGATTTGGTTAATGCCCTACTTATCGAGAATAGCCTCGAGCCCGATGAAAGTGGCATGCTGGTTATTTCAAGGGATTTCATGGATGGCGGCAGAAGCGTGGCAAGAGTTAATAACAGAACGATGCCGCTTTCCTTTTTACGGCAGATTGGCAGCCATCTGGTGGATATCCACGGTCAAATGGAATATCTTTCATTGCTTGATCCAGTACATCAGTTGAGTCTGGTGGATGCATATGGTGGATTAAATGAGAAGCGGAGGCATTTGAGGAGTGTTATAGAACGGATGCGGCAGGTTGAGAGGGAACTGGCAACTATTGAGCAAGGAGGAAAGAGTGGCTATGAGGAACTATTAAAATACCAGATCGATGAAATTGAAAGGGCAAAACTTGAAGAAGTGAGTGAGGAAGAACTGCATACTGAAAGAGATCTGTTGAGGAGAGCGGGAGCTATTTGTGAAGGCTGTCTTAATGCCTATTCAAATCTCTATGGTGATGAGCGGTCGGCCTCGGTACTGATTCACAAGACACTGTCCATTTTGCGCAGCATTTGTGCGGTTGATGAGAGCCTTACGAAATACAGAGAAAAGCTGGAGGATGACCTGCTCAGCATAGAGGAAATCGCCTCTGAACTTAGAGCGTATTCGGGGAGAATGGAGAGCCGTCAGGCCAGGCTGGAGGAGATCGAACAGAAACTCGAAGCAGTTGCGGCACTTAAGCGCAAATACGGCAACACGATCGAGTCGATAATGGCATTTCATGAGAAAGCCAAAAGAGAGCTTGAAGACTTGTATGGGCGCAGGGAAAGGATGGAGGCGCTGGAAGCGGAAAGGACAGTTTTGAGGTCTGAAGCTGCCAAATTAGCAGAGGAGCTATCACTGGAAAGAAGGCAGGCTGCTGACCAGCTTGCGGGGATGGTGAATGAGGAGCTTGTTGAGTTAGGGCTGGAATGGGCGAGGTTTGATGTGGTGTTGACACGAAAAGAAGACCCTGCCGGCCTGTGTATAGCCAGTAATAAATGTTTTGCCTATACGTACGATGGAATCGATAGATTGGAGTTCCAGGTATCAACCAATCCGGGTGAGCCAATGAGGCCGATGGCAGCCATTGCCTCCGGTGGTGAAACCAGCCGGTTGGTGCTGGCCATTAAAAGCGCCTTGAAGATCGCCGACCCCATACCTACACTGATATTCGATGAAATAGATATGGGTGTTGGAGGTAGAAATGCTGAGTCTGTCGGAAGAAAAATGGCTGTGCTATCGACATTCCATCAGGTAATATGCATTACGCATCTCCCTCAAATAGCCTGTTATGGTGATGCGCATTTCAAAATGATCAAGGAGATTGATAATGGAAGAGCGGTTAGCAGAATTGAGCAGATAGATGGCCAGGGCAGATTAAAGGAACTGGCAGCTATGCTGGGGTCTGACCGCAATGGAAGTGCAATGCTTAAAGGGGCAGAAGTGCTGGTAAAAAGCGCTGAAAAATGGAAGAATGGCGCCCGTGAACTGATTGCGGCGCAATAACGATCAATATGAATTTTTGTATATGGATATTATCGTTTCTTTATCCATCGGGCCCGGATGGAATTTTATCCAGGGTGCAGTCCTGACGGCATTGTCGGCGAGTTTTTCAAAGTCGGCCTCCTGTACACCGAGCTGGCGAAGCCTGTGATCCATGCCCACAAGCTTGAGCCAATTCTCGGCAGCCGCAATGCCGTCGGGTTCACCGAAAACATTTCTTCCCAGTTTTTCAAAACGTTCCTGTCGGTAAGAATACGTTTTCTTCATCCACTCAATCATAAGCGATGCCAGCCCATCACCGTGGGCTATATCGTATTCTCCACTTAATGGATGCTCGATACCATGGAGCGTCATGTTACCGCTGCCACCGCCAAGAGTGGCAAATTGAGAGCAGGCGATGGTACTTGACCATGTCAGCCTTTCTCTTTCACTTATATCATCCAGTTTTTTAAGAACAGCAGGCAGTGATTGCACTACCGTTTTCATTGCCGATTCTCGTATCGAATCGTTTATCAGGGTGGTCTCTTGAGCCGTTATATAACTTTCGACCAGATGACAGAAAATATCCACGCCGCCCTGGGCGGTTTGTTTCGCAGGCAAGGTGAGCGTTAGTGATGGATCCACAATTGACGTTGCCGGATAGATTGCCGGATGAATTAGTGCGACTTTTTCATGGGTATCCCAGTTGGTGAAAACGGCTCCGTTATTGGCTTCTGAACCGCTGGCAGCAACTGTGGGGACAAGCAGGATGGGAAGTGCTTTTTTATTGTTGGCCGTACCTTTAAAATATGAAAAAATGAGATCCTTGCCGCATGTTGCCAGAGCAATACACTTGGCAGCATCCATAGCGCTACCTCCTCCCAATCCTATGACGTGGTCTATACCATTGTTACGTGCAAGATTCGCTCCTTCATCGATGGTAGAAGCACGGGGATTTGGTTCAACTTTATCAAACACAACTGCCTTTACTCCGGCATCCCGAAGGTAAGACAGAACTTTATCCAGCACACCTGTTCTCCTCATGCTGCTCGATCCGGTTACGATAAGGCTCGTTTTGCCGAGTTTGAAGGATTCTCTACCTATTTGAGCAATTGCGCCGGAACCGATAATGAAGCGGGTAGGTAAATAAAACCTGCTGATTCCCATATTTATTCTCCTGGATGTAATTTAAAATGTAGGATCTGAATAAGACGCTGCCAAATTATATAGAATAATAACAAAAAACCACATGAAATAAAATTGCGGTGCGGTATTCGTATCATGGCAATATTTGCTTATTATTTGCAGATGCCACAGGGTTTCGCAAAATGCCGATGCTTTCGATAACGATTTCAACGATGTCTCCGGCTTTAATGGGGCCGATGCCGGCGGGTGTACCGGTGGCGATGATATCACCCGGAAGCAATGTCATTATCCGTGAAATAAAGCTGACCAGGAACGGGACAGGAAATATTAAATCCCGTGTATTGCCGGATTGCACTACAACCCCGTTTAACCTTGTTTCGATACAAAGATCAAAGGGATATATCTCGGTTTCAATGCATGGACCGACCGGAGCAAAGGTATCGTAGCTTTTAGCTCTGGTCCACTGACCATCTTTGGTCTGAGCTATCCGGTCGGTGACATCGTTAAAACAGGTGTAACCCAGTATATAGCTGGCATAATCGGCCTCTTTTACATTTCGCGCTTTTCGGCCGATAACCGCTGCCAGCTCACACTCATAATCGATTCGTTCACTATCAGGTGGTAAAATTATGTATTCGTTTGGCCCGATAACCGCTGTTGAAGGTTTGAGAAAAAGCAATGGCACTTCGGGTAATTTCATCTTCAATTCGTCTCCATGTGGTTTGTAATTAAGACCCAGGCAGACTATCTTGGATGGCTGGCAGGGAGCAAGAAGCCTAACTTCGGAGAGCGTTAGCTGCTCACCAACAGGCTTAAACCGAGCCTCCTGCGTTTCAAAAGGCGAGCCGGCGTAAACCTGTAATTTACCTCCTTCTATAATACCGTAGGATATTTCATTTTTATAAAGGTAGCGCACAATCTTCATGTCATTTATATGCAGTTTTTATCCACTATTTTTTATCTTATATTCCGTTTTTTGAAGGGGTAGCCTTTCTTTTTCGCTCAGCATACAGCCGCTGGCACATGCTTTTTTACATAAACCGTCGCAGGGTTCAATATGAATTGTCAGATCGGCTTTTTCAAACTTTTCTCTGATTGCTGCAGTCATTTTTTCAGTTATCTCATGTGAATCTGTTACTGTCATTGAAGGGTCTACAACCACGTGGAGGTCGATAAACCGTGATGGTCCGGACTTTCTGATTCTTACCCGATGAATAGAACGCACTGTAGGATATAGAGTTTTGAAGTAGTTTTCCAGCCAGAGTAGTTCGTACTTGGGTGGGCTGGTATCAATTAGATCGCGAATGGCATTCCTGACAAGCATAAATGCCGCCCGACAGATGAGCATGGCAACTATTATGGCGGTTACGGGATCAAGCCAATCCAGCTGCATCCCTGGTAACAGCCATTTGCCAGCCCAGATCAGGGTTACCGCTGCAAATACGCCGGCTGATGTATATACGTCTGTTCTCAGATGCCATGCATCTGCTATCAGAGCGGGAGACTCTGTTTTACGACCTACTTTAAATAGATATTTGGAGATGGTGAAGTTGGCGATGACGGAAATAAGCATAACAATGGAACCTATTCCCAATGCTTCCAAAGGTTGTCTATGTATCAGTTTTTGTACTGATTCGAATATGATCCAAACTGCGGCTGTCAGTATAAGCAATGCTTCAGCCAATGCAGAAATATCTTCAACCTTTCCGTGTCCGAATGGGTGTTCAAGATCGGGGCGTTTGGCACTGATTCTAACAGCGAAAAAAGCGATAATAGAAGCTATAAGGTCCATTGAGGAATGGGCTGCTTCCGAAAGTATTGAGATGGATCCGGTGACAACACCAGATATGACTTTAAGAATAATAAGCACGCTATTCGAGATAATCGAAAGCAGGGCTACGGTTGTTTTCTGTTTCTGATTTTCCATATAAAAAACTCCGCAGGACTTATAGGTCCCACGGAGCCTATTTCCGTTGCTTTTGCCCGGCTGCACCCTATTGAAACGGGTCGCTTGTTCCAGTTGACATATTATAAGGATTATAAGATTAGCAGTCAAACATATCTACGCTTGCATAAAGGATGTGTTTAATCTTGGTAGCAATACTGGTATAATTTTTTTAAATATATTTTATAACTTATCATGGCGGTCACGGTAGAAAATATTATAAAACTTAAATATTTTAAGGACATAAGCCCTGACAGTCTGGGTGATATTCCTCATTTTTTCAATCAAAAGTCGTATATAAAAGGACAAACGATTTTATCTGAAGGCGAAACGGTAGAAAATCTGCATTTCGTTGGTTCGGGTGTTGTGAAGGTGTTTAAAGTATCTTCGGAAGGTAAAGAACAAATTATCAAGATTATAAGGCCGGGCGAGTCTTTCAATGATGTTGCAGTTTTCAGTCGGGGGCCTTGCCCTTATAGCGCGCAGGCCCTTGGAGTGACAACTGTTGTTTACTGGATTCATAAAAGTAATTTAATGCCACTTATAGAGAGAAACTTTAAAATTGCGCAGAATGCCATTGAAATAGTTGCCGAACAGGAAAGGCTGTTACTGGAACTGATAGAAGACCTGTCTTTTAAAAATGTGGTGGGTCGGGTGGCCAAAATACTGTTGCAGAATGCCGCACCGGTTTCTGAAGGTTATCAGAGGCTGACTCAGTATGAGATGGCGGCTATGGTGGGTACCGCCAGAGAGGTAGTGGGCAGGTCGCTTAAAAGCCTCGAAGATATGGGGGCTATTAAACTCGAAAGACATAAAATCATAATAAAGAATAGGGATCACTTAACCAGACTGGCGGGATTAAATTAAGTGATATTAGTTACATCGTATTGATGGTTGATTATCTACAATTAGTTATAATGTACAGGCGAGGTTATTAAATTGCCGGTATATCCCATTTATGACCCTACCAGGTGCGATGGATGTGGATTGTGTGTGAGTGTTTGTCGGTGTGGAGCACTGGTAATGAAAGACAATATCGTTACGGTGGTAAATATCGACGATTGCGGCTGGTGCACTGATTGCGAGCTTGTTTGTATAACCGGTGCACTCCAGTGCCCATTTGAAATAGTAGTAGATGACCAGAGTCTTTAAGGCTGTATCAGTCCATTTCTTTTATCTTCAATAAGAAGTCTGAGATTCTTATTGCAACTATTAACCTGGATTTTCGTTTTAATTATGTGTGAGACATTAGTCGCATACCATATTCTTAATGCAGAGTAATATAAAAATGTATTTCGATATTTGATGTGAAGGATTTTGTATCTCTGGCCCACACTTAATGTGTGAAAGAGGGTGATAAATATGACAAGAACAAAACAAAAGATGGTTACAATTGAAAACGATGCAATCGGCGAAGATGTATTTCTTGTGACAGATGAATTTCAGACCGCTGATTCTTTGTACCCGAAAGCGGATTTAGATGAGTCGGCTGCAGTCGATGATAAGAGGATACGTGATCTGGCAGATGATACTGTAAGCCTGTATATAGCCGAGTGCAGCAAAACGCCGTTGCTTACAGGTGAAGAGGAGAAGCTTTTAAGCAGCCGTATGGAACTGGCCAATTATTTATCCAGTCTGATTAAAAAGACTGAGGGAAAACGCACGTCCAAAATAGCGGAAATTGAAATGACAAAGGCTCTGTGTGACAGGCTGATTTTTTATGAGCCTCTGCTGGAAAGACTGTTTAAACGATACCACATATCGGCAGGCAAAAGCCTTTCAGAAAAACTGGCAGATGATTCTTTGAAGTCCAGTATGGATGACGTAATCGATGATGGATTGATACAGTATGTGGCCAAAAGTGAAAATGTTGATAGCGAGGAAGCACGCCAGAAAATAATTGAAGTATCAATTCTGGCACGGATTATGCCATGGGATGTTCTGAATGGTTACGGAAAAATTAAAGACACCGGTGATTTGAAGAGGGCTCTGAAGAGTGCAGAGTTTATCAAATATCTGGAAGCGGAAAAGCAATCACTGAAAGACCATTTTGAGCAGGTTAAAAAATCGGGACGTGAGGCTGCTGAGCAGATGATCAAAGCCAATTTGCGCCTGGTGCTGAGCATGGCTAAAAAATACAGGGCACGAGGCATGCCCCTGTCCGATCTGATTCAGGAAGGAAACATTGGACTGATGAGGGCCGTGGAAAAGTTCGATTATCGACGCGGCTTCAAATTCAGTACATATGCTACCTGGTGGATCCGACAGGCCATCAACCGCGTCATCTCGGATCAATCGCGAACGATCAGGTTACCGGTTCATACTGTGGAAACCATTACTAAAATGAATAACGCGAGGCAGAGGTTGCTTCAGAAGCTGGGTAGAAAGCCGACCACGGATGAGCTGGCAACGGAAATGGGTGTGGACACTGATAAAATAGACTGGCTTGTAAGCGTACTTTATGCTGAACCGGTATCTCTTGACATACCTATAGGCGATGAAGAAAGCCAGCTTGGCGACTTTATAGAAGATAGCATTAGCCCTGCGCCTGAGGATCAGGCAGCTACCAGCATGCTGAGACAGCAGTTTAAAGATCTGCTGGCATCTCTGACTGACAGGGAGAGAAAGATAATAGAGATGCGCTACGGCCTTGATAACGATCAGGGTTTGACTCTGAAAGAAGTCGGTCACGAATTCGGTTTGACCAGAGAACGAATAAGACAGATCGAAAAGGAGGCTCTGGCCAAACTGCGGCATCCGAGTCGCAGCCGAAAATTGATCGATTATTTATCCTGATAGCACTTTTTATTACTTTGGGAGGTCCGTCGGTTGCTGACCGGCGGACTTTTCTTTATCCTATATTTGAAACATTTTTTTGCAGTAGTTATAGATGATAAAAAAAACAATTCTCATTGTAGAAGATGATGCAATACTCCGAGACACACTCAAATATAATATTGAGATGGAGGGCTATAATGTTTTGACTGCCGGTGATGGTGGTGAAGCTATCGATCAGGCGAGAAAGGGTTATCCCGACATCGTATTGCTTGACCTGATGCTACCTGTCCTGGACGGATTTGAAGTATGTCGCATCATACGAAGGGAGTTAGATATACCAATTATTATACTGACCGCGAGGGTAAGCGAAATCGATAAGGTGGTGGGTCTGGAAATGGGTGCGGATGATTATGTAACGAAACCTTTTAGTATGAGAGAATTGAACGCCCGCATTAAGGCGGTCTTGCGTCGATCCTGGGAAACCCGGGAAAGTGGCAAAGGAAATAACCGTATAGGTGATTTTATGGAAGCGGCGGATATCAAGGTCGACACATTGCGTCATATGGTTTTTCGAAGAGGCACGCCGGTGGACCTCAACCCCAAAGAATTTGAACTGCTGGTCTATTTGCTGTCGAACAGGGGTCGGGTTATCAGCCGTGAACAGGCATTACGGAAGGTTTGGGGACTGGAATATCTGGGAAATGAACGGACGGTCGATGTCCATATACGCTGGTTGAGACAGAAATTGGAAGAGGATGCCGAACATCCACAACATTTGATAACGATAAGAGGATATGGGTACAAATTCGTTGCGTAGAAGGTAAATCTGGTTTTAAATATGAAAGAAGATGGAAAATACGATAAAAACGGATTCCTGTTTCGTTCACTATTGATGGCATTAGACATCGCTGAAGAAGGTATAATCATCGTCGGGCAGTTCGGTCTGGTCGAATATATGAATAAAGCTGCAGAAGTTTTATTTAACCCCTTGCCTAAACATGCTGACAACCAGACCTTTATAGAGGTAGTCCGTGATTATGAGTGTAATTTATTGCTGCACAGGTGCATGGAGACCGGTCTGGAACAAACGGCAACAGTCAGATTGCCGCGAAATGATAAATTCATTAAGATGACTATTACGCCTGAAGAAAACGGAGATTATTATGTTATAGTATTGACGGATCTTACAGAGCGGCAACTTCTGGATGATATGAAAAGGGACTTAATATCAAATATATCCCACGAATTGCGAACACCGGTGACCTCAATTAAACTCCTGGTGGAGACGATCACAAATCATTGTATCACCGACCCTGCCAGATTAGATGAATTTGTAAACAAAATCGACATCGAGGCAGATAAAATTACTCAGCTGGCTGATGAATTAAAAGAATTGGATAGACTGGAAAAACATGGATACAACGCAGATAAGAGCGTCTGTAAGATCGGAGCCATAATTGAACGGGCAGTTGGCAGACTGGAGCCACAGGCAAAGAGAAAACACATTGAAATAATTGTTGAAATTGAGGAAACATTACCATTATTGATGATAGATGGGAGAAGAGTAGAAAGTGTGCTGGTAAATGTTATTCATAATGCTATTAAATTTACCGGGCAGGGTGGCAGAATAATAGTCAGAGCGCGTAAGGATGTAGATGATCTTATGGTTAGCGTTCAGGATAATGGTAAGGGTATTCCCGCCGGCGAATTAAATCGTATCTTTGAACGATTTTACAAGGTAGATAGATCAAGATCAGATGAAGGCTCGGGATTGGGGTTAAGTATATCTAAACACATAATTGCCGATCATGGTGGGCGAATATGGGCAGAAAGTGAAGAGGGTAAAGGTTCGGTTTTTTATTTTACGCTACCAATTCGTGGGTAGATTATAAAGCCTGTTATTTAACGTAAATTTAACATTGTTTTAAATGAATTTTTAAATCTTCCATTTAGAATATGTTTGTGAAAAGCGAGTGAATTCCATTAGGAGGATTTATGTTTTCAATAAACAGATTGAAGCTGATTTTATTGCCGGGTATGTCGATATTTTTGTTGATTGTGATCGGTTTAACTGGTTGTTCTCAGGCGGCAGTACCTGCGGGAAATGGGTTAATAGAGTTAAGGGGAACTATTAATGAAGCTGGATCAACCAGCGTTCAGCCTCTGGCAGAGATGATGG
The DNA here is from genome assembly GCA_034436215.1 of Dehalococcoidia bacterium. Lineage (GTDB taxonomy): Bacteria > Chloroflexota > Dehalococcoidia > GIF9 > UBA5629 > UBA6808. Next base: position 8,707 of record DAOTVU010000066.1, on the reverse strand, counting down.
CAAAGGCTTTTATGCAGAAATATCCAGATGTTACGGTAAATATCTCGGGCGGGGGTTCAAGTGCGGGTGTCAAAGCCGTGGCGGCTGGCACAGTTGATATCGGGGCAGTATCCCGTGAAATATTGATCAATGAACCGGATTTGATTACCTACTGTATTGCCAGGGATGGTGTAGCTATCGTGGTACATGAGAGCAATGCTTTAACCGGTATAAATATAGAAAATGTGGCGAAAATCTATGCCGGCGAAATCACCAACTGGAAGGAAGTTGGCGGTGCCGATGAAAGAATTGTGGTAATCAGCAGAGAAGAGGGGTCGGGCACCCGTGAAGTATTTGATGAGTTTGTTATCAAGCCTTATCATAAAAAAATCAAAGCCGGCGCACTGTTCTTTGATTCTAATGGGGCTATACGAACAAAGGTAAGTTCTGAAAAAAATGCTATAGGTTACCTCTCATTTGGATATATAGAAGGGTTGAAGCCTCTGATGCTGAATAATGTTGCGCCTACAGTTGAAAATGTGCAAAATGGCAGATATCCAATCGTCAGGCGGCTGTATTTTATTACAAAAAATATACCGTCAGAACCTGTAAGGTCATTTATTGATTATTGTCGTAGTAACGAGGGACAGAAAATAGTCAAGTCACAGGGTTACATACCCATTGTAAAGAAATAATTAAAAGATGTGCCTTTGATAATATTTTTAAATTTGTAAAGTAGAACGATTATATAATATTTTTATTCATTTATGGCTTCCATTATAGTTGCTGGCAGAAAACGGGAATTTCACAGAATCTCTGATAGTTTCTGGCAATACGCTGTATATATCTTCGGCGCAAGTTCTTTTTTAATACTATTTTTAATCGCACTGTTCATCGTCAGAGAAGGGTATCCGGCGTTTGTAAAGATCGGTATATGGCAATTTATCAGCGGTACTACCTGGGATGTGGCTGATAATATTTACGGCATATTGCCAATGATAATCGGTACGCTTTATGTGACTATCGGAGCACTTATAATTTCTGTCCCTTTGGGTATATTTACTGCTATATTTTTAACCGATGTTGCACCTATAAAGTTGAGGTCGGCCATGCGTCCGGCCATTGAGCTTCTGGTAGGTATCCCGTCGGTAGTATATGGCCTGGTTGGAATGCTGATACTGGTCCCGATTATACAGAAATTCGGCCAGGGATCAGGTGATAGTATACTGGCCGCCTCGATAGTGCTGGCAGTAATGGTTCTGCCTACTATTGTATCTATTACTGAGGATAGTATCCTGGCAGTGCCCCGATCTTATCGAGAGGGGGCACTGTCGCTTGGTGCGACCAGATGGCAGATGATCTGGCACGTCTTAATACCCGCAGCCAGACCGGGAATAATTGCCAGTATTATTCTCGGTATGGGCAGGGCAATCGGGGAGACAATGGCTATGATCATGGTTATCGGAAATAGCATCATAATACCGGATTCCATTTTTAGTTCGGCGCGAACTCTAACCGGGACACTGGCACTCGAGCTCAAATATGCTGCCGGATTGCACTGGAATGCCTTATTTGCTACGGGAGTGGTTCTATTTGTTTTGATTTTGATACTAAACAGCATTGGCCTTATTATGTTGCACGGAAGGTCGAAATGAAAATCACACCGAAAGTAACTCAGAGCTTTGCCTGGTGTATATGCTGGATTGCCGGCATGACGACTATTGCCTTTCTGATTATCATTGTCGGCTATGTCTTTGTGAACGGGATCGGTTCTATAAGCTGGGAATTTCTTACAACCAACCCAATGGGTGGTTTAAAAGGAGAAGGGGGCATATTAAGCGCCATTGCAGGGACTGTTTATCTGATAATATTGACATTAATCATTGCCTTGCCAATGGGAATAGGAGCTGCCATATACCTTGCTGAGTATTCATCTAATAACTTGTTTACCAGGATAGTGAGATTCGGGGTGGAATCACTCGCGGGGATACCATCGATAGTTTTCGGTCTGTTTGGTTTTGCTCTGTTTGTTATAGCCCTCGGATTCAATTTTTCTATACTTTCCGGCTCTATGACACTGGCATGTCTATGCCTGCCTGTGATAATAAGGACATGTGAGGAAGCAATTAAGACGGTGCCTGTAACGTTGCGTGAAGCAAGTTTAAGCCTGGGAGCTACCAGATGGCAAACAATTACAAATGTAGTGCTCCCGGCAGCTATTCCAGGCATTGTGACATCGATTATCCTCACAGTGGGAAGGGTGGTTGAGGAAACTGCATGCCTTTATGTAACCATGGGGGGCAGTTCAAATATGCCGACTTCAATCTGGTCAAATGCCAGAACACTTTCTTTACATCTTTATTATCTGGCTATGGAAACAACTGCCATTAATAAAGCATTGGCAACAGGTGTAATACTCATTACCATTATAATAATACTTAACTTTTCCACCAGATGGCTTTCTAACAGATTTATTTCCTTATACCAGGGAAACGGAGGAAAATAAGTTGGCCATGCACTATAAAATAGAAATAAAGGATTTGAATTTCTATTATGGTAAATGCCAGGCACTTAAAAATATAAATATGGACGTGTATAAAAACAGGATAACCGCTCTTATTGGCCCTTCAGGATGTGGCAAGACCACGCTGCTCAGATTGTTGAATAGAATGTGTGACATGGTGCATGATATACATATTGATGGGGAGGTTTTACTTGATGGTCAGAATATTTTCGATAAATCGGTCGATGTGGTGGAGCTACGTAAAAAAGTAGGTATGGTTTTTCAACAGCCAAATCCATTCCCTAAGTCTGTCTTTGAAAATGTTGCCTATGGTCCAAAGATGCTGGGAGTAAATAATAAGAATTCTTTAATGGAAATAGTCGAACAAAGCTTAAAGAAAGCTGCTTTATGGGATGAAGTCAAAGACTCACTCCATAAATCCGGAGTATCTCTGTCCGGTGGTCAACAGCAACGTTTATGTATAGCCAGAGTGCTTGCGGTGAATCCTCAGGTGATATTGATGGATGAACCATGTTCATCGCTTGACCCGATATCAACACTCAAGATAGAAGAGTTGATGATTGAACTCAAGAGAGATTACACAGTTGTTATAGTTACGCATAATATGCAGCAGGCAGCTCGGGTCAGCGACTATACCGGCTTTATGCTCCTTGGCGAACTGATTGAATATGCTCCTACGCGTGAGCTATTCAATGTGCCAAAAGATAAACGTTGTGAGGACTACATTACAGGACGATTTGGATAATGAGGTGATATTATGACGAGGGAAACTTATCAGAGGAATATACGGGAAATACAGGATGAAGTACTGGTTATGGGAAGCATGACTGAGAAAGCCCTTGAACGGTCGATGCAGGCATTAAAGCAACGCGACCTCGAATTGGCAGCAAAAGTGGTGGAAGATGATAAAAATATAGATAAGAAGCGTTTTGATATTGAGGAAAGGGTTCTGAATTTATTGTGTACACAGGCTCCCATGGCCAGTGACCTTCGCATATTGTTAACAGCTCTTAATATTATCGGTGAGCTGGAACGGATTGCCGATCATGCAGCCGGCAACGCTAAGATAGCAATTATGATAGGCAATGAACCACCTTTAAAGCCGCTCATCGATCTTCCACGCATGAATGAAAGGGTTATTTCTATGTTGCGCAGAAGTCTGGACGCTTTTATCAATCATGATGATCAGGCGGCCCGTAAGATAGTATTAGAAGACGATGAAATCGATAATCTTTATGACCAGGTTTTCAGAGAGCTTCTGACTTTCATGATGGAAGATCCGCGGACGATAACTCGGGCCACCAGATTGATATGGGTTGGACACAATCTGGAACGGACCGGCGACAGGATAACCAATATTTGTGAGAGGGTGGTTTTTATGGTTACCGGAAAAATGGAAGAGCTGGGCATATCAACGTACTGATGAGAATTCCTGTACTTCTGAACAGATCATAATGCGTCCATCTACTACCAGATAGCCATTTCCCTCTGAAAGTACTTTAACGGGGTTTAGATCCATTTCAATTATTTGAGGATGATTCTCAACCAGCATGGAAATGCGCAGCAGAAGCTCCTCTATTGATTCTATATCTGCCCGACGTGAACCACGCCAGCCCTCCAGCAACTGATAGGCTTTTACCGATCTGACCATTTCATGGGCATCTATGTCGGTTAAAGGATGCAGACTGAAATTTACATCATTAAATAGCTCCACATATATCCCCCCCAGCCCGAACATTATAAGTGGCCCAAAAGAGGGATGCTGTGTGACGCCAACCATAACTTCTATCCCTTCCCGTACCATTTTTTGAACGATAACACCATCCATCTGCTCGAGTCTACCGATTTTTTGCATGTTATCTCTGATACGTGCAAAGGCGTTTTCAACCTCCTGTGGGGATCTGCAATCGAGGATTACTCCCTCAACATCTGTTTTTTGTGAGATACTGGTAGATAGAATCTTGACAGCCACAGGATAGCCGATTTCATCGGCAGACGATTGTGCTTCAAATGGTGTTTTGGCCAGTCTGAGTGTAACGAATTTTATACCATAGCAGTCGAGAATGCCGGTAATTGCCTCGGCATCAAGCCATGTCTGAACTTTATTTGATTTGTGGAGGGCTGATTTTATGATTTCGCTGGCTCTTTCTTTATTTATATCGGGAAAATCGGGTATTTTGCCCAACGGTTTTTTGAGCCGCTGACTGAATTCCAGAGCTCTTCCGAGGGCACTGGCTGTTGCCTCGGGAAAGGCAAACGAAGGAACAAACCCCTTTTCTCGCGATCCCAGCTCAATTCTTGCACCGCTTAATCCCAGGAATGAAGTTACCAACGGCTTACTCTTCTGCCTGTATAAAGGAGCCATTTCCTTTATAATAGCCGCGAATTCTTCAGATAATTGGGGTATTGGCGGGATGTAAATCACTACCACAATATCGACGGTGTTATCATTCAATATTATTTTTAAAACATCTTTGTAATGCGATATACGATATTCTGAAGATAAATCGATAGGATTGGCAAGCTGTGCTCTCGGCGGCGTGACTTTTTTAAGGATGGATATTGTCTCTTCGGATAATTTTGGTACCTGCATGCCTCTGATTTTACACGCGCTTGCCGTAAGCATGGCAGGACCGCCGGCATTTGAGATTATAGCTACCCGATTGCCTGTCGGTAAAGGTTGATTTGCCAGCAAGATACCCGTATTGAACAGATCTTCGAGTGTATCCACGCGTAATATGCCCGCCTGCTTGAAAAGCGCTTCTGTAGCAGCTTGCTCAGTTGCTAATGCAGAGGTTTGAGAGGTTATTACTCTGGTTTGGGTAGAGGTTAAATTGCTGGTAACTGCTACTACAGGTTTTTTGGCGGTAATGCTGCGGGCAATACGCGTAAATTTTCTAGGATTGCCGAATGATTCAAGATATAACAGTACCACATCTGTATCTTTATCATCCTCCCAGTACTGAAGCAGTTCATTACTTGATATGTCAGCTCTATTGCCAATACTGACAAATGTTGAAAGACCGATATTCAAACTGGTGGCGAACATAAGAATAGCAGATCCAAGCACACCACTCTGTGTTGCAAAAGCGATATTGCCGTGGGGTGGGAATACGGGAGAAAATGTCGCATTAAGATTGACTTCTGGGTTGGTATTAATCATGCCCATACAATTTGGGCCGAGCATGCGCATACCGTAGCTGCGTATCGTCTTTACCAGCTTGTTCTGTCGCTCTATCCCTTCAGCACCGATCTCTGCAAACCCGGAACTCAGTACCACAACACCTTTAACGCCTTTACGCGCGCAATCTTCTGCTATCATCTGCACCTTTTCAGCAGGTACTATTATAATGGCAAGATCTACATCGCCGGGTATATCTTTAATACTCGGATAGGCTTTTACAGCCCCTATAAATTCAGCATTTGGGTTTACGGGGTAAACAACTCCTTTAAAATCCTGCTGGATTAGATTGCGAAATACGTAATTGCCTATGGTGTGTGGCGTTCTGGAAGCCCCTATAACAGCCACCGATTTTGGGTTCAGGAAAGCACGTAATGATGCAATGGAGGATATTTTCTCCCGTTCAAATGACTTTTGTTCAACGGTCTCTGTGGGATTGAGGTCTAGTACACCAATGTACGTAGCGCCCTGCATCTGCCGGTGCATCTTAAATCCGCTGTTGATGAGGACGTTCATCATATCTTTGTTTTCAGCCAGCACTTCAGCTTCGAAAAAATGTATCCCTTTTTCTCTGGCGATACTGGCAAGTTGATCCAGTAGATGAGTGCCTATTCCCAGTCCCTGATATTTATCTTCCACTTCGAATGCAATCTGTGCCCTGTCTCCCCCGGGTTGCCGGGCATATCGCCCCACGGCAATGATTCTTTCATCGTTTTTTTCACCAAGAGTGCCGACCAGTGCAAAAGTATTATTATAATCGACGGAGCAGTAACGCTGGGCTTCCTCTCTGGACATACGGGTGAGCACATGATGAAAACGAAGGTAGATAGACTGCTTGCTCAGTCGCCCGAATAGCGCCAGCAGCCTTTCTTCATCAGCCGGCTGAATCGGACGCAAATTCAAACTTGAGCCGTCCTTCAGTGAAACCGTCGTTGTATATTTCCCCTGATTTATATTATTTAACTCCATCTTCTTCAACAACGACCATTAACATAATTAAATATTACCAGATTTTTTAGATTAGGACAGATTAAGTGGTTTGCCAGGCCAATTAAGAATTTATAAAAAGGTAGGTTAGTTAGCTATGATCTAATTGTTTTTACCCGTTTGCAAATGATATAATCGCCGAAATTTATAAATATTGGTCCAGGAGGTACCTGATGATAACCAGAATGACAGAATTATTTGGTATTGAATACCCGATAATGTGCGGTGGAATGATGTGGTTGTGCAAACCAGAACTTTGTGCAGCAATCAGCAATGCCGGGGCTATGGGCAATGTCACCGCTGCGAATTATAATACAGGTGAAGAATTGCGTAAGGCTATAAAGCAAACCCGCGGACTCACCAATAAGCCTTTCTCAGTTAATCTAACACTTTTGCCCTCTTTTCGAATCAGTAAGGAAACATATATGGATTGGTTTAATGTTTGTTTGGAGGAAGGAGTTACAGCATTAGAGATATCGGGGGCTCCCGTAGATAAATTTTTCGGAGCAGATGCTGTAAAAAGGGCTCATGATGCTGGAGTGAAGCTTATCCATAAGGTGGGTTCAGTGAGGCATGCAATTCATGCGGAGCAGGCGGGTTATGATGCGGTTATTGCTGCGGGTATAGAAGAAGGAGGTCATCCATTAAGCGACGATGTTACAACTATGGTACTTACCCCTCGTATTGCTGAATCGGTAAAGATCCCGGTAATTACCACGGGTGGTATAGCCGATGGTCGCGGTCTTGCCGCTGCCTTAATCCTAGGAGCAGAGGGAGTTATGATGGCATCTAGGTTCATGGCTACTTATGAGTGTCAGACAGATCCAAAAGTGAAGGAAGAACTGGTTAAAAGACAGGAGTTTGACACCACTATCTATGGGAAAAGCATAGGCTTACAGGGCCGTACATTGATAAACGAGGTGTCCAAAAAAATTCAGGAGCTGGAAAGCCAGCATGCCAGGTTGGAAGAACTTGCTCCTTATCTTTCGGGATTACGCCAAAATGCTATATGGGAAAAAGGAGATATCAATGCTGGCCTTATTCCAGTAGGTCAATCAATAGGATTGATTCATGACATAGTTAGCTGTAAAGATCTGGTTGTTCGTATGGTGCGGGAAGCAGAATCGATATTAAGCAGTGTTCCCAAACGGACCGGTATTGTTTAGGGAGTTTGCCAAGTTTTTGTATTATTTAAAATATAAGATCCACATTTCCCCGAATTATGCTATTATATTGATGATGCTTTGCATTAACAGAGCATCATTTTATTTTTAGTGCAATAATTGTGTACAGATGATGTTTTACGATATAGAGAAGGAACTTGATCCGCTCTTCAACCCTCGATCGGTAGCACATATCGGTGCAACCAATAATCGTAATAAATGGGGATTTTCTACCATTACGAGCTTAACACAGACTTTTAGAGGTAAAATCTTCCCTATCAATCCCCATGAGGAACAGATTCTGGGTCTAAAAGTCTATAGAAAGGTAACAGATATACCTGGTCCGGTTGATTTGGCAGTTTTTACCATTCCTGCAGAACGAGTGGCACCTGCAATGGAAGAATGTGTTCAAAAGGGAGTAAAGGCGGCTGTCATTATATCTGCGGGATTCGCTGAAACAGGTCCTGAAGGTAAGAAGTTGCAGGATGAAGTGCTGAAAATTGCGCGAAAAGGTAATATCCGTTTTATTGGCCCGAATTGCATGGGCTACTGGAGTGCTTCTTCATCGTTAGCTGCTTTTATGATGCCGTTATTGGTACGTGATGGGCCGCTGGCCTTTGTATCACAGGGTGGCAATGTGGGTGCCGCTATAGTAGTAGCCGGTTACGAGAGAGGGCTGGGCTTTAGAAGATATGTTAGCTGTGGTTGTGCCGCTGATATACAGATTGAAGATTATATCGAGTATTTCGCTAAAGATCCCGATGTAAAAGTAATAATGACATATATTGAAGGGCTGAATGATGGTAAAAGGTTCACAGAAATTGTTAAAAAGGTAACCACTGTAAAACCTGTGATTATACTGAAACCCGGAAA
>DAOTVU010000065.1:0-22116 GCA_034436215.1 Dehalococcoidia bacterium | reverse complement strand
AAGTGTATTATTTTTACCTGCTCTAAACTGGCGCACAGTTAATGGACCGGTCGTGTCCTGAACAAACACCAGATCCACAGGGCAGATAACAATATCTCCCGCCGATACATCCATGCCGGATTTCATGCTGATTATTTTTTCGCTTAAAGTTTTACCCATTAATAGATTTCAGGTGTTATAAATATAATTAATAATGAAAACAGGTTAACATTGTAGCACAATCATGTTGTATTTGACTAAAGCCCTGAGAAACTGGTTTTATTAGCATGGTACAATGTATATATCATCTCTGTACGGCTCAGTCAACGGATAAAGAATTGAGGGACAGATTAGGTAATACAAAAATAGGGAATAAAATTTTCAATTGGGGACAGCGTACCTATGTGATGGGAATAATAAATATGTCCCCCGATTCGTTTTCAGGCGATGGTCAGTTAGAAGTTGACGGCGCATTGAAACTGGCTCAACAAATGGTGGAGCAGGGTGTGGATATAATAGATATTGGCGGGGAATCCACTCGACCGGGTGCAGTTCCCGTAGATCCTGATGAGGAAATAAGTCGTATCGTACCGCTAATCGAGAGGTTGAAAAAAAGGATCGACATCCCTTTAAGTGTTGATACATATAAGAAACCGGTGGCAGAAAAGGCTTTGGAAGCCGGTGTGGATATGCTGAATGATATATCCGGTATGTTACAGGGTATGGATTTAATCATGGTTGCCGCTGAGAATAAAGTGCCAATAGTTATTACCAGCAACCATAGAGGCAATGAGGTTGGGAAAATAATGGAATCGGTAATTGGCCAGTTAAGGAAAATGATCGATTATGCTTTAAGAATGGGTGTTAAACAGGATGATATTATAATCGATCCGGGAATAGGTTTTGGCAAGACGGTAGAACAGAATCTGGAGATTATAAGGAAATTGGACAAGCTGAAAATATTGCACAGGCCGATATTGTTGGGGACTTCACGCAAGTCGTTTATAGGGACCGTACTGGGTACACCGCCGGAAGATCGATTGGCTGGTACTGCCGCCACTATAGCTATCGGTATAAGCAAAGGGGCAAATATTATTAGAGTGCACGATGTTAAACAGATGAAGCTTGTTGCGATGATGAGCGATGCCGTGGTTAAAGGATTAATTAAGTTATGATAATTGCCTATATCGGGATTGGATCAAATCTTGGAGACAGGTTTATAAACCTGTCTACAGCCATTGACCTGCTAAACGAGAAATGTGGTGTTGGAAAGGTATCTTCAGTGTATGAAACGGAGCCGGTCGGGTTTGACGATCAGCCTTTTTTCCTTAACTGTGTAGCCGAGATTTCAACTAAATTAACTCCCCACAGACTGCTTGAGGAGTTGAAGGGCATAGAAAGGAAAATGGGTAGGATAAATACTTTTCTCAACTCCCCGCGTACTATCGATCTTGATATTCTTTTTTACGGAGAGGAAATAATTGAATCGCAGGAATTGATAATACCCCATCCGCGTTTACAGGAAAGGGCCTTCGTACTCGTACCTTTGAATGAAATAGCTCCCAATTTTATTCATCCTGTTTTACGCAAAACAATTAACCGGTTATTAGACGAACTAGTAAAAATTAAAGAAGTTAAAAAGTGGGGTTCAATCGGGAAAGGAATTTGATATGTATATCATATCCGTTGAGAGTAATTTTGACGCTGCGCACCACCTCAGAGAATACGGTGGTCGTTGTGAGCGATTGCATGGTCACCATTATAAAGTGGCGGCACATCTAAAAGTGATAAAGCTAAACGAAGTGGGAATAGGTTATGATTTTAAGGAGCTAAAAAATAACTTGGATAAAATACTGGAAAAATATGATCACACGTATCTAAATGAATTACCTCCTTTTGACAGGATAAATCCATCCACTGAAAATATCGCCAGAACGATTTATGATGAACTTAAAGTAAATCTGCCACAGGGTATGGCACTGGAAAGCATCGCTGTTTGGGAATCCACAGATGCCTATGCCACTTATCGTCCGGACTGAGATGGATATCTCTATTTATCTATATCCGGGGGAAGCAGATTGGGGATGCCGTCCACAATGGGGTAACTGTGCTGGCATTTAGTGCAAAATAAGTTTCCACCAGTGATCTCATTGCCGTCTCTTACAGCATCTCTGAGTTCAAGTGATATTTTACATATTGGACAAACGATGATTTCAAGTATCGATTCTTTCATAATTGGCTACCTTAAGATTAATTTATTTCTTTGCTAGCGGAAGATACTTTCCCAGATCGACATCCTTACATTCTGCATAACCGTCCTTTCTTTCCGTACCTGTGTAGGGACATCTCTGAATTTTACTACTTCGCGCGTCTTTGTAACCGACCTGTATTTTGTAACCTGTTCGGGATAAGTTATCCGGATTGTAGCCAATGTCTGCCCACAACCGAAGCCGCCATAGGTATACCAGGGATCCCATCCGGTAATCCAGTAGGGGTTACCTCGCCAGTAAGGGCTGTAATTGTCTCCCACAATAATGTAACGAGGACCATAAAAGCCGGTACCGTAATTGTTCACTTCGATAGTAACTGTCGAGTTGGGGTGATCAACCTGAAAGGTTTTAACCCAGTTGCCATATCCTATTGCTTGGTTGTAAATCGTTTCTGTGTGCATTTCGGTTGTAATGTACGGTTCCATTTCGCTATAGGTTTCGGTTGTTGTATAGTTTTCTGTCCGTATTTCAGTATCCCAGTAGGTTTCAATAACGGGTATGGCCACGATTTTTAAGGGAAGTGCAAATATAATGGCTATGATGGCTATGGGTATAAACGTAGCCAGTATTATTTTATAATTTGTCTTTGCCCAGGCTAAAATCCTTTCCATATTTCATCTCTCCATAAAATTTGCCCATTGATTTCAATTACCTTTTATACAAATTAAGTTTAATCGATATTATTAAAAGGGGCAATGAAGGGAAAACTTTCATTCTACAATAGCCGATGGCCTGGGCTGATATGGACTTATTCTTAAATAATGTGAATAGAGGAACGGATAGCTAACTTTGAGATGCTGCATATAGTCCAACCACTCAATGGCAAGGTATTTGAATGCCCTTGAAATATCGTTATCGATATGGTTACGATCACTGTATGGTAAATTACTCAAATCCGGCCTTGTTTCAAGTTCCTCCATCAGGTGAAAAGAAGCCAATAGCAGGTCAGTGAACTTTTCGTGTTCCAGTAAATTAGGATTTTCGATTAACCTCAACATGAATGCGCGTTTAGCCACCAGAAAATCACATAGTTTTTGAAGATTTATATTATCAAAGCTTGTCGGCTTGTAATTTTCAACAAATAAACGGGCCTTTTTATAGTCAACTGTCTGCCATGAACTTGTTATATGAAGCTTGTCTATAACCATCTCCCTGTTATCTATCGCAGTTAACAGCATATTGGATAGGGGCCTGCCGACCTCGGAAAAATAGGCACCTACCACCATATTGAGTTTTTGTAGTTTTTCTTCTTTCTCGCGTCTTGCCATAATACGTTCTACCACTATGCCTACCAATAGGACCTCTAATGGGAGGAAAGCAATGTCTCCTATGAGAAAAATGAAGATATGGTGCGGGTCGTGAAAAATCAGATAATGAATAATATAAATACTAATTGATATTGCAGCAAACACTGCGGCAATCGCGATCAGGCTTAAGCGATTTTTCATATTTAATACTCCGGTTAAATTCTATTTCTATTTTTAAACATAGGTGAAATCGCTTTGAATTCATCTGTGCCGGCTTGCTGTAATAACTGGAAAACTAAAATTTCCGTCGTGGAAATTACAGCACCTGCATCCCGCAGATAGTTCATAGCACAGTCCCAATCCGACTTATAACGTGAACAGGTAGCATCGCTGATGATGTGGGTTGTATATCCCCGGTCAATTAAGTCGAGCGCGGTCTGTAACACACACACATGAGATTCCATTCCCGAAATAATAACATACTTGCGATTCAGGCTTTGAAGCTTTGATTGAAATTGAAGTTCCCCCCATGCACTAAAGCTCATCTTTTCGAACGGCTTAAATTCATCCCCAAGATTATTTACAATAGATTCAAGTGTATTCCCGAGACCCTTCCTGTATTGTTCGGTTATTAAAATCGGGACACTTAATATCTTTAGTGCTGATATTACTAAATTTATATTAAATGCGACTGTGGATAATACCTCGCGGTCCATAGCTTCGGCAAGTTTTGTTTGCATATCTACAATGAGATAGGTAGAATTTGTCCTATCAATCTTAACTCTATCAATCATCAGGATCCTCCATATCTGTTGCGTAAGGGTGATAATATCTTTGGATAATACCGATGTCAAGGAATATAGGTTTGTAAGTAAAACCTCCTTTATTATATTATTTTGACAATAATACTTGGAGAGGGGGTTGTTATGAAAATCGAGCATGTACCTGGCAGAAACGCTGGAAAGCTGATGTTATATGCATTGAGCACATGTATATGGTGTAAGAAGACCAAGCAGTTGTTAAATGACCTTGGAGTTGAATACGACTATGTTTTTGTCGATTTATTACAGGGTCAGGATAGAGACGAAGCTATTGCATTAATACAGAAATGGAATCCGGATTTATCATTTCCTACACTTATTGTAAATGATAAAAGGAGCATCGTTGGTTTCAAAGAAAGTGATATTAAAGAGGTTTTACGGCCGTGAGAGAAGAAATTGTTGTTTCAATGGAAGAGGTTGAAAGTGCATATCAAAAATATAGAAAGGACGCCGAAAATGGCGGTTATTATTTAAATCCCGATGTGGAATTTACCAGAGGATTGGTTCATGGATTGCTGGTGAATGAAAAACGTTACGGCTATCCTTCATGTCCCTGTCGTCTGGCAGCAGGCAGAAAGGAGGACGATCTGGATATTATCTGTCCCTGCGATTACAGAGATCAAGACATTACGGATTATGGCGCCTGTTATTGCGGTCTTTATGTGAGTTATGACATTTTTAAGGGAAATCGCAGGTTGCAACCTATTCCGGAAAGAAGGCTATCGTATTTGCAACGGCAAAAGGCGAAAGTTGAAGTTTCAGTGGCTAAGAGTGCGGGTATATCTGCTTTAACCTTACCGGTATGGCGTTGTAAGGTATGCGGGTATCTGTGTGCGAGGGAAGGGCCGCCCGATGTGTGCCCTATTTGCAAGGCTAAAAAAGAGAGGTTTGAGCGTTTTATATAATAAAAAGAAAGTCAAGAGTGGATTTCTTTTGCCCGACGTTTCATACAGTTTTGAAATATCTTAATATGTTCACATACTATCCATGAATATTAAACAATCATGGAATAATTTAAATTTATCTCGGCTCGCATGGTTGCAAAGGCGAGGATCTGTTTATTTCCCTTTTTGGAGCATGGTGTTTAAATATCCCCCGCTGGCGATGTTTGATTTTATTCTAAGTTTGAAATCGGAGATATTTAATACCTGTATTATCCACACAATCGGAGATAGCCACGTAATGCCATTTATCTACCGGGTTCCTTTTCTGGTTCGCCATATCTCTCAGGCAACAGCCTATAATCTCATTAAAGATAACAGCTTTTCGCGTTCAAAAGAATATCTGAATTTATTCTTAAGTAAGGTTGATAAAAAGCGCGATGTAGTTATGCTTGTGTTTGGCGAAATTGATGCCCGTGTTCATATTTATTTAAAGCACGGTCAGAGCAACTGGTCCGTTAGCATAGAGACCCTTATAGACAATACCGTGCAAAGGTATGGTCAGGCGATTGAAGATATAAAAAAACGGGGGATAGATGTTTGCATTCATGGGATACCACCTGCCGCCATTAAAGAATTTATCACAGCATTACCTTTTTCAGGTAAGCCATTTGAAAGAAGCCGGATATCACGCATATTTAATGAAAGACTCAGACAGTACTGTATGTCCGTGGATGTACCTTACATAGATATTCAGTCTATAGCTGCAGATAGTAATGGGTTTATCAAGAAATATTATCTGGCTGATGAAGTGCATTGCAACAGCAGAATAGTGCCTTATTGTTTGAATATGATAAAAGAGGCTTTTAAGCAAAAGAACTTTGGATAAAAAACATGCTATATTATTGGGTCGTTTGGATTAATTGCATTGGACTGGGTGCGTTGATATAATTTGTTAGAGTAGCGAATTTAACAGTAAAGGTATAAAGTAGACGAGGTTAAAATGTCTGCAAGGCCGAGAAAAAGCGTTGTCCAGAATATTATAAAGAATTTGCTCGAGATGGAAATCCCGGAAATTCAAACCGCCTCAAAAGAACTGGCGGAATGGATTAAACAGCTGGAACAACACAGCTTTAAGTTACAGCATTATGCAACAGAAATTGAGAATTGGGCTTCAGAAGAAGAGGAAGTCGATTCAATTGAATTAACTGACCTCATCAAAGACCTTGAGGCAACTTTATCTGATATGAGACAGGCCAGGTCAACGCTGATATCTGGCCCAGAACCAGTTGAACAGGTTGAAAAAAGCCCCGACAAAATGTTACGAGCTTATGGTAGGTCGGGCAGGGTTTTAAGAGAACAAAAAGTGATGCCCAAATCTGAGTTCAAAGTAATAGAGGAGAAGACACCCATACGTCAGGTAGAGGGTCCCAGGACTTCCGAAGAAGAAGTTGATAGAGAACTACCTAGAACTTCTCATGGCATCTTGATAGCAAGGGAAACAGAAAAACCCAGGGTAAAGCCAGAACTACCGACAGGCGGTAAAGAAACAGTTTCACGGGAAACTATTAAACCTCGTGACACTGACGAGGTAACTCCATCGGGCTATTTAACACCCGAAGGGTTTCTAATTCGCAGGCTGCGTCCATAATTGGGTTAATGCCCCTGTAGCTCAGTGGATAGAGCAGCGGTTTCCTAAACCGCGTGTCGTGCGTTCGACTCGCACCAGGGGTACTTTAAAAAATGATAAAATTTAGTATAATTTAGGGGTGTAGCTCAGTCCGGTAGAGCAGCGGTCTCCAAAACCGCGTGTCGTGGGTTCGAATCCTGCCACCCCTGCCATGCCGAGGTGGTGGAATCTGGTAGACACGCCATCTTGAGGGGGTGGTGGGCGTAAGCCCGTAGGAGTTCAAATCTCCTCCTCGGCACCAGTGGAAAATAAAGTACGATGAACGAGCGGAAGTAGTTCAGCGGTAGAATGCCTCCTTGCCAAGGAGGAGGTCGCGAGTTCGAATCTCGTCTTCCGCTCCATTTTTATAATGGCGGCGTAGCCAAGTGGTTAAGGCGGGGGTCTGCAAAACCCCTATTCAGCGGTTCAAATCCGCTCGCCGCCTCCATATAGCTCATGCCGAGGTGGCGGAATGGCAGACGCGGCGGACTTAAAATCCGCTTCCCTCAGGGGAGTGTGGGTTCAAGTCCCTCCCTCGGCATTATCTATTTTATTGAGCCGACTATTTGAAAGTTTTGATTTAAAAGGCTGTTTATGTGTAAAGCATTGCGCCTTATGTATAATCAGGCAAGCCTGATTTTTGTGTCTTTTCCGATATAATCCAGGAAACGTATATACATTTTAGTTCTTAATTCGTTCCTGATTTTGTAAGGTGTAACGAATTTTCCTTTCAGCCAAATGCGGTTTTCCTCGATGTGGATAAGCACACGGCGGTTAGTTTCAGCTTCCTTTAAGAAGGTAGGATAGTTATCGGCAAATGCTTCCTTTGATTGTTTAAGATATTCTGCATCTTCCTCATTTATAATATCAGACAGCAGTTTCGCTGCTAACGCTATATCACTATCAAATGAAATAGGTATCCTTATCTCATCAAATATATAATTACATTGCATGGTTTTATTGTTAGTTTCGTATAATTTGGTGAAATTCAAGACTGGATTATCAAGAACCAGCAGGTTGGGGATGTGGAGAATTTTCCCGGTAAGCTCTCCACCCAGTTTTTCATCCTCGCCAACTTCATCTAGGGTCAAATAAAATATGCCTATATGACGAACATCGCCTTTGTAGCTTCCAATACGTATGCGATCTCCTTCATGCAACATATTTGAAAAAACAATAATGAAATAGCCGAAATAACTGGCCACATATTTTTGAAGAGCCAACGCTAAACCTATCGCTATGATCGATATATATATGGCAAGATTGCTGAAGAAGGCAACAGCTATAACTATGCCGAAGGCGATAAATGCTGTGAAAAGTGCTTTAACCTTTGTTTTCATTTGAGCGGTAATTCTTATGCGGGTAAAACCCTGAGGATACCTGTAGCGTTATCTACAGATATATGATAATCCCCTGGGGGCCCGGCAATTGCAGTGAAAGTTATATCCTCGCTCTGGCCGGGTCTTAGTGTTATATCATTATAGGATTCTATTCTGTTGTTTATTTTCAGCTCGGCACGATGGTAAATCGTCTCTGTTCCTGAATTAATCAGAGTAGCAACTATGCCGAAGGTATTTCCCGGATAAACACGATCTGGCAATATTTGCAGAAATGAAATATTAACAGGATGTGGTGGCATGGGTGATGGCTCTGATTTAGTTTCTGGTTGGGAGACCAACTGGGCGGTCTGCTGCAATTGTCCATAACTGGGCTGCCTGTCATCATTACGTCCCCTAATGGAAAAAAGAAAGCCGGATGGTTGTACTTCTGCTGTCCCTATCTCAGATGAATGGGTAGATTTCAATAAGTTTTCTAAAAATGCTATCTGTTCTTCAAGTTCACTGATTCTTTTATCTGGTTTTTTGGATAATTTTAGGAATTCATCAGCCGATAGTTGTCCCACTTTAAATCTGGCATCGAGATTTGCCAGTTCCTGTTTATATATATTCAATTCCTTTGTTTTTAAGGTTAGTTTTTTACTTAATTCCTGTTTGATTTGATTGATTTTTAGCTGTGCTTGTTGAACGCCGGCAGAATATTCCGATTTAAGGGTATTGTAAGTGGTATCGTTGATGGTCTTGTCGTCATGTAACCTCTCAAGATTGCTGAGGTATAATTCGGCCCTTTCCTTATTTAAAAAAGCTATTCTAAGTTCTTTTTCCATGGGATTGTGCTTATTGTAATTTCGTGTAAGTCTTTTTTCCCTTTCGATTAATAACTCTTTTAACCGCATTCTCGATTTCAATGGAGTTTAACCCGTATAAATCGAGAAGTTCCTCGGGTTTACCCGATTTGCAGTAGATATCGTTCAGGCCAATAGATTCGAGTGGCACAGGATAGTTGAAAGACAGTATTTGAGCAACAATGCTACCGAGTCCGCCGTGGAGCAGATGTTCCTCTACGGTTACAATAGCTCCAGTTTCACCTGCAGCAGCTATTATGGCATTTTTATCAACCGGCTTTATAGTAGACATATTTAGTACACGGCAGTTTATCCCGGATCCGGCTAGATTTTCAGCTGCTGCCATCGCTTTGGCAACCATTATTCCTGTAGCTATTATAGTAGCATCACTGCCATTTGTTAAAACATCAGCTATACCGAGTTTAAACTTATATGATTCAGAATATAAGGCAGGTACCCTGGGACGACCTAATCTTATATAAAAAGGTCCTTTGATGAATACAGCCGCTTTGATAACTTCAATCGTCTCAATAGCATCAGCAGGCACAATTACCTTGAAATTGGGTAGTAAACAATACATACCGATATCTTCGATAGCCTGATGTGAAGCACCATCTTCGCCAACTGATATTCCGCCGTGTGTGGCAACTATCTTTACATTTAAGTTAGGTTGGGCGACGCTCATTCTTAGCTGATCGAAACACCGGCTGGATGCAAATACAGCGAATGTACTGGCAAACGGTATCTTACCGCAGGAAGCCAGACCGGCAGCTATACCAATCATATTTTGCTCGGTTAAACCACATTGAATAAACCTTCTGGGGTAGGCTTGAGCAAAATACTTTGTCATAGTAGACCTTGAAAGATCAGCATCCAGAACGACGATATCCGGATTTATTTCGCCAAGTTCCGTTAGTATTTTCCCGTATGCTTCGCGAGGACTCAGATCTTTGTAGTTACTCATGCTAGCTCTTTAAGTGCCTGCTCAGTTTCTTCCTTATTAGGAGCCCTGCCATGGAAGTCGACATTGTTCTCCATGAAACTTACGCCTTTTCCTTTAATTGTATGGGCAATTATGACGGTGGGATTATCCTGATTATTTCTCGCCTTTAAAAGGGTTTCTACTATCTGAGCCATGTTATGGCCATCTATTTCTATAACATTCCATTTAAAAGATTTCCATTTTTCTATAAAAGGTTCTAGATTCATGATATCCTTTGTGAAACCATCAAGCTGCAGTTTATTGTAATCCACAACTGCCGTCAGATTATCAACTTTTAAATTTGGACCTGCTAATGCCGCTTCCCATACCTGACCTTCATCACATTCTCCATCTCCTAACAATACGAAAGTGTGATAGCTTTTCCCATCCAATTTTGCGGCTATTGCCATTCCTATTCCTATTGATAAACCCTGACCAAGCGATCCGGCCGATGCATCTACTCCAGGTGTCATGTTACTGTCAGTGTGACCCTGCAGACAGGAGTCTGTTTTTCTCAAGCGACTCAACCATTCTATGGGGAAATAACCTGATTCGGCGAGAGCGGCGTAGAGAATTGGTGCGGCATGTCCTTTGCTCAGGACAAATCGATCCCTATCTGACCAGTGAGGGTCTGCGGGATTATGCCGTAATACCTTAAAATACAGAGCCGTAACTATATCCGCTGCTGAAAGAGAACCGCCCGGATGACCGCTACCGGCTGCAGAAATCATGGTTATTACATGCCGTCGTAGCTTTTTTGCTATCGACTCTAATTCTGTTATGCTGTAGTCATTCATCAACGTTTGTGAATATAGTTTAGAGAATCGGTAAAATTTTTATCAGCCAATAGGAATTATTATAAGATACGGATGTTTATCGTGTCCATTTTGTCGGACGGATTTTGCATTTCGGGCTGACGATTTTTGAGTAACGGTTAAGAGTCAACTATAATTTGCATATGATTATTGATGCACACACACACGTATTTAGTTCGAAGATAATTGCTGAAAGAGATTATTATTGCTCTAATGATGCTTGTTTTGCCGATTTATATTCGAATAGAAAGGCTAAAATATTTACCGTAGATGAGCTCATAAAAGCAATGGATGAAAGTGAAATATCATGTTCTGCAATATTGAACATTGGCTGGGTTAACCATGAAATGTGTGTAATAAACAATGATTATATTTTAGAAGCGATAGCAAGGTATCCTGACAGATTGATTGGGTTTTGCTCCATACAGCCACGTGAATGTGATAGAGCAGTAAAAGAATTGGAGCGATGTCTGAAATCGGGCATTGCCGGTATTGGCGAGCTCAGGCCCGATATCCAGGATTATGATTTAAATGATGAACTGCTATCCCCTATTATCGAATTATTAACAAACAAAAATGCCATTTTATTTCTTCATGCTTCAGAACCGGTCGGTCATCATTACAGCGGCAAGGGAAATATGACGCCTGGAGTTTTATATAATTTCATAACAAGAAATACGAATCTTAAAATCATACTGGCTCATTTCGGCGGAGGTCTGCCCTTTTATGAGTTGATGCCGGAAGTTCAGAAAATGTTTTGCAATGTATATTATGACACCGCAGCAGCCCCATTTCTTTATTCAACTCAGATTTATAAGGTGATCGAAAATATAAATGGATGTGCGAAATTGATGTTCGGGAGTGATTGGCCGTTGCTTGATCAACGACGTGTTATAAAGCATATACAATCTGCCGGATTAGATCGTGAAAAAGAGGAAAATATATTTTTTAGAAATGCGATAAAAATATTCGATTTAAAAGGTCGTATTTAAAAGATGGTAATAGAAAAAATAAGGACGTTTATTGCTGTTAATTTTAATGACGATTTAAAGAATAGCATCAGAGATTTCCAAAGCCGATTGAAGGATCCCCATCAAAACTTTGTGAAATGGGTTGACCCTGAATCAATGCATATTACCCTGAAATTTTTAGGTGATAGAAACGATAGGGAAATAGAGTTACTAAAAATGCTTTTACGATCTATAGCATCAGACATTTCGAGTTTCTCTTTAAAAACCGGTCAGACAGGCTTTTTCCCCAATATTACTAACGCAAGGATTTTCTGGCTTGGTATGGAAGGGAGCACAGATAAGCTCTATAATCTGGTTACTGAAATTGAGGATGTACTGGCAAAAGAAGGATTTGAAAAGGAGAAGAAATCTTTTACAGGTCATATCACAATAGCCCGTCTAAAAGATTATTACTCAAAAGAAGATAGAGCTTTATTTACTGCAAAAGTCAAAGATGTTAAATTTGAGCCCTCAATATATATCTATGTAAATCACATGGCTATAATGAAAAGCACTCTGACCAGTAAAGGCCCCATTTATACGAAATTGGCAGAATATAAGCTTAAACCATGATTTGGTTACCGTGATATTTTGATAAAGTTTTTAATATTTGCTATAAATTTTCAGTTAATGTTATACTTAATCCATCCTTGGAGGAGGTGGAAAAATAGTGGAAAACTTAGTTTTTCCAAAATGTTTAAAATGTAAAATCGGTGATTTAGTTCCGCTGTCTGATTTCGGCAGCCAGGGGGCAGCGATACATTATAAGGCGTGGGTATGTACCAATCCTGAGTGTGGGTTTAATCTCAAAATCAGGAACGGTGATATTTATTTGAATGAGCCGATTTTCAGCGGGGCAAGCCATACACTTCGCACCCATTAACAATTAAAGCGACCGGGTAAAGAAAGTACATAATAAAGCATTAACACTGGCAAACATACTGGATAACTTACGAAAAGAAGTCATTAAATTTATTTTCCCGGAAATATGTATTGGATGCGGTAAATTTGATGGCTTTATATGTTCAGACTGCAGTAAGAAACTGAAAAGGGTGTTGCCCCCTTTGTGTGCTAAATGCGGCCGGTCTATTTCGAGTGGACCTTACTGCTCTGATTGTTGGAAAAGCAATAGCCAGATAGATAGTATACGGTCAGTTTTCGTTTTTGAAGGAATTATCAGAAAGTCCGTTCATGAACTGAAGTATTATCATCTACGTTCAATAGCTATTTTGCTTGGCGATTACATGGCGGATTATTTCAAAAATAACAATTTGTACTGTGATTATCTTGTCCCCGTACCGTTACATAAAAATCGATTAAAATATAGAGGATATAATCATTCCGAGTTGTTGGCCAGGAGAATATCGAAGTCGGTGAATATACCTGTATTGAACGATTGTTTAATTAGAACAAGGGATAATAAACCACAGGCCAGAACAATATCAATCGGCGAAAGAGTTTTAAATGTTGATAATATTTTCCAATGTCGGTACGAACTTGTGCAGGATAAGGTGATAACACTGGTAGATGATGTTTGTACTTCTGGAGCTACGCTTGAGTCCTGTGCTAAATCGCTGAAGCTGGCCGGCGCAAAGCAGGTGTTCGGCTTTACGTTGGCCAGAGAAGTATTAGATAGGAGTTAACATAATGGAGACGCAGATACTGTTTAAAAACATGGAAATCGATGAAGAAATGAAAGAATATGCCAGCAAAAAGTTGAGCAGGCTGCAGAGATATCTAAACAACATTAAAACGATAAAGATGGAAATAAGCGAGGAGAAATCGAAATCTCGCAAGCATGCTTTCAACACTCAAGTGACTATCAATGTAAATGGATTTTTAATCAGAGGTGAGAGGAAAGATGCTACATTGCGGGCATGCATAGATGGAGCGGTTGAAACAATGGAAAGGTTGGTCAATAAATATAAGAGTAAGTACGAAGTGAACAAAGGACGTCAAAATCGATCTATACGCATTCCCGAGGTTAGTGATGAACTTGATACAGAAGGTGGGAAAGAAGATGTAGCGGACCCTGCAGATGTGGTGAAAATTAAAAGATTTCACATAAAGCCGATGACTGTTGAACAGGCCATCGACCAGATGGAATTTATAGGCCACGATTTCTTCATTTTTATCAATGCAGAGGATAAATCCTTTAACATTGTATACCGGCGTAAAAATGGCCAGTTTGGTTTAATTATTCCGGAGATATCTTAATAACGGGTGGTGATAGGGAATGGAACAGTTTATTATAAATGGAACGTATGTTGTCATAAAAGAGGGGGATATAACCAGAGAGAAAGTAGATGCAGTTGTCAACGCTGCTAATTCTAGTCTAATGGGTGGTGGTGGAGTAGACGGTGCTATCCATCGAGCAGGGGGTAATGCTATCCTGGAAGAATGCAAAAAGATAGTTGCGAGTCAGGGCAGACTGCCGGCGGGGAAAGCTGTAATCACTACCGGAGGGAATCTGCCGGCAAAGTATGTAATACATACGGTTGGCCCGGTCTGGCATGGTGGAAAATATGGTGAAGCAGAAACACTTGCTGGTTGCTATACAGAATGTCTCAATATTGCCGTATCCAACAATCTCAAAAGTATAGCTTTTCCTGCTATAAGCACCGGTGCTTATGGCTATCCGGTCGATCTTGCTACAAAGGTAGCTGTAAACACCGTGATTGATTTTATCAAGAAAAACACAAAGTTACTGAATAAGGTCAGTTTTATCCTTTATGACGATAATACCTATAAAATATATTTAAACGAGATACGATCGGTCTATTAACATCATAGACTTATTGAATATTATAGAAACGATTTTAACCTTTTAGTGGATTTCTAATTAAAAGTGGAAAGATCGTCATAGTGCTGCTGAATTAATGCAATTTCTTTAAACAGGCCATTACAATATTCAACTTTAATATCAGGTATTTCAAGTCGTGTTACCCGGTCGCCTTTCCATATGGCGAGTTGAACGGAGTCTTTCCCCGGGTATTTTTTGAGGATATTCATAATATCTTTCAAATACTCTAAATCTTTCTGGCTATCCGTGCTCTGTTTAATATTGACAACTACGGTTTTGGGGCTTGTGCCGGCAGCGCCGTTATGGTTGTTATTAAATTTATTTTCATCAGGTGCTTTATCAGAACCACCCGAGATATTTTCAGGTATTTCGGTTTCATACAAACGGGCTTTAGTACAATTTAAATTTACACGTTCTTCTCTAATTTTGACGACCCCTTCAATCAGAAGTATATTGCCGGTCATCCATAAGCTCTGTGTTTGAGCGAGGACATCAGACCAGACTGTAACCTCAATACTGCCGTTTAAATCTTCTATATTTGCGATAATAAACGAGCGATTGTTTTTAGTTGATATCTGACGAACTGAAGTGATCATACCTGCAACTATCACCTTTTCTCCTGCCATATCTGCAGTAATTTCACCGCATAGTATGCTGGCATGTTCAGCCAGTTTTGCGGCTATGTGCGAAAGAGGATGCTCTGAAAAATATACGCCTATTAATTCCTTTTCCCATTCGAGTTTTTGCTGTAGAGTTACATCATATTTTTCCAAGTTTAAAGACGGAAGGGGCACCTGAACATTGTTCCCAAACAGGTCAAACATGTTCGATTGACCTGTTTCCCGTTGTTTCTGTTCACGATGGGAAAGAGCCATTATATCATCAAGTGCCGATAGCAGGGCACCTCGCTGACCCAGGCTGTCAAAAGCTCCCGCTTTTATCAGGCTTTCTAAAACTTTTTTATTTATAAAACGTAAATCCACCCTTCTGCAAAAATCTTCAATAGAATTGAATTTCCCCTTTTCCTCTCTTGAACGGATAATCAGTTCAACCGCGCCAATTCCCACGTTTTTTATAGAAGCAAGACTAAATCTGATTGCACGATTACCATTATGCCTTTCAATGATGAATTTGACAGAGCTACAGTTTATATCCGGTTCCAGGATATGTATGCCCATCCGACGACACTCGGCAATAGCGGCTGCTATTTTTTCAGTTTTGTCCCAGTAAGTATTTAAAAAGGCAGTCATATATTCGATAGGATAATTGGCTTTTAAATATGCTGTTTCATACGCAATATGAGCATAGCTAACGCTGTGGGCTTTATTAAATGCGTATCCGGCAAAAGGCTCTATAAGGCTGAATATATTTACAGCTTCTTCTTCCGTATAACCATTTGTTCTGGCACCTTCAATAAAATTCTGTCTTTCTTTTTTCATAACCTCGGGATTTTTCTTACCCATTGCCTTACGTATAATATCGGCTCGTCCAAGGCTGTAGCCCGCAAATTGACGCACGATAAACAGCACCTGATCCTGATAAACGATTACCCCGTAAGTATCTTCCAAAATGGGCAATAAATCGGGATGCGGGTAATGTACTTTTTCAATTCCCTGTTTGGCTTTGATAAATGTCGGGATATGCTCCATGGGGCCGGGACGATAAAGGGCAACCATAGCTGCGATATCGGTGAATTTAGTCGGTTTCAGTTCTTTTATATAACGGCGCATCCCCGCACTTTCCAGCTGGAAAATGCCGGTTGTTTCTCCGGAGGAAAGGAGTTCGAAAGTACGAGTATCATCAAGTGGAATTTTGGAAAAATCTATATCTATATCATGGTGCTGTTTGATTTCCTCTTTGGCCTTTGCGAGGAGCGTCAGGTTAGCCAGCCCCAGAAAATCAAGCTTGAGCAAGCCCAGTTTGGACACATTTTCCATTGAGAACTGCGTCATTGCAGTATTTTGATCCATATCTTTGCTGGCTCTTTGCAGAGGTAGATATTGGGTCAAAGGATCCTTGGAAATGACAACGCCTGCGGCGTGTGTACTGTAGTGTCTCGATATGCCCTCAAGCTTTTTTGCTGTGTCGATGAGTTTCCTTATCAACTCATCCGCTTCATACATATCCTGCAGTTCTTTATTTTCAAGCATTGCTTCGTCAAGACGTATATTGGGTCTGGGAGGTATCATGCGGGCTACCTGATCAACTGTTCCGTAATTCATCCCTAGAGCTCTTCCAACGTCCTTAATCGCTGCTCTTGCACCCAATGTGCCAAAAGTGATTATTTGGGCAACGTGATCCATGCCGTATTTACTATTTACATATGCAATAACTTCATCTCGTCTGTCGTCCTGAAAGTCGAGGTCAATATCCGGCATTTCTCGTCTTTCTATGTTTAGAAAGCGTTCAAAAACGAGTTTGTAAGTAAGTGGGTTGATGTCGGTAATACCGAGGCAATAAAGTGCTAAACTGGCTGCAGCGCTTCCACGTACACCGAAGAATATACCCCGTTCTCTTGTAAACCGAACGAGATCATAAACGACGAGGAAATAATCCGCGAATTGGGTTTTCTCGATAACATCGAGCTCATAACTAAGCCGTTTTTCAGCTTCAATATAGGTATCCAGCGAACGCTCTTTCAAGCCCCGCCAGCACAATATCGAAAGATATTCCTGAGATGTCTTACCGGGCGGCAGTTCTATTTGGGGCAGGTGTGGTTTGCCAAACTCTATTTCAACATTGCATAGAGATGCGATGGTTTCGGCATTTTCCAGAGATTCCGGTAAATCCTGATAAATGTTTTTCATTTCTTCGGGACTTCGAAGATAAAAGTAATCTCCCGCCATCCTGAGCCTTTTTTCATCGTTAATTGTTGACTTGGTACCGATGCAGAGCAATACATCGTGAATATATGCATCTTCTTTATTTACATAATGTACATCGTTTGTAGCGACCAGTGGTATTTTCACCTCACGGGCAATACTTAATAATCCCTCGTTAATTTGGATTATCTCGGGAATAGGATGTCTCTGGATTTCCAGGTAGTAGTATGGGAAATTGTTTTTATACCAGGTTGCGACCTCAATTGCTTCATTCATTCTATTTTGCAAAATCAGTTTACCCAATTCGCCCTGCGCGCAGCCTGATAGTATGATAAGGCCTTCGGAATATTTCAGTAGAAGCTGCTTATCAATGCGTGGTTTGTAGTAAAAACCTTCAATGTTGGCTATAGTCACAAGTTGAATAAGATTGCTATAACCTTTATTATTCATAGCCAGCAGAGTTAGATGGGAAATGCCTTTCTCTGCTGGATCTTTGCTGCGGTGGTCACCGCCGGTCAGATAGACTTCACAGCCTATAATTGGTTTGATACCGTAATCTCTGGCAGTCTGATAAAATTCAATGGCGCCATATAGATTGCCATGATCGGTGATTGCCAAACTATGCATGCCGTATTCTCTGGCTTTAGAAATCAGCTGGGGTATGCGGCAGCACCCATCAAGCAAACTGTACTCAGTATGAACGTGCAAGTGGGTAAACATATGACAAACCGAAAAGCCGGTATAAAATTATAACATATAGGCGCGGATGGAATAATATATATTTAGCGCATTCAGCATTTAAATTTTAATCGCGAATATATTTAATTTAAGTTGAATAGAACTGTTAAAAGTGTAAGTATAATAATCTGCCTGATGATTGTTGCCACGCCGGCTCTTCTTATATCTGCTACGGCTATAACATACTCATATTCATTGTCGCTGTATGAAAATGGATTTTCTAAATATAATATAAGCTGGGTTACGGGTATTAATCCAGAGCAGCTTCATCAGGCTGCAGGTGCTTTGATTGACTATTTTAAAAAACTGCGCGATACACCCCAGATAAGAGTAACCATTAAGGGTAAAGAGCTAAACCTGTACAGCGAAAAAGAATTATTACATTTGAAAGATGTTCGTGACATCATAGATATGTTTCGTACAATATTAATTGTTTCAGCTGTATTACTGTTATCTTAAGGGGCTCTGCTTTTATATCAAAAAAGATACGTGGAATTATTAACTGGATTGAAGATAGGGTGTGTTTTAACTTTTACCGGTATATCCATAATCGTTTTATGGTCGTTAGTAGATTTTGATAGTCTTTTTTACCTTTTCCACATCGTGAGTTTCAGCAATAATTTGTGGTTGCTTGATCCGCAAAAAGATTATCTTATTATGATGTTCCCTGAAGGATTTTTTAATGATGCGGCAATATCCCTCGTTATAACAATAATGATGGAAGCTGTAATAATATTCATTATCGCTATTTTATTTCAGAAAATATCAGGTAAAACTACGATCAACAAAGTCCAAAAAATATGATGGCTTTTATTTACCGCATGAAGAACAGTCACCCGAGCTGCAGGTACTGCATGAGCTACCGCTGCTACTGTTTGCATCCATCATATGCTGCAAATAGCTAAAGTCGGTTTGAGACCGTGAAATGAATTTAGATATGGCCCGTTTTGCAGAACTATGGCAAACCGGGCATTCAGCTTCATCACCCGCTTTTGAAATAGGTTTCAGTAATTCGAATTTACGCTGACATTTCTGACAATAATATTCATAAATAGGCATATTCCAGTTCACCTCTTTATAAAATTTAACTTAATATGTTTGCATCAGTCAAATAACGAAGCTGTTATGAAACTGAATGATTTATAAAATATTTTTTCCGGTTGTTTTAATTTTAGTACAATTGTGTTAAAATCAGTAAAGATAACCCGGATGGCAAAATTTAATTGAGGAGGAAATCATGGATCTGGACAAAGTCAGGGTTGAAAAGGAGAAGGCACTGGAACTGGCGATAAGTCAGATTGAAAAGACGTACGGATTGGGATCGATAATGTCTTTGGGCGAAAGGTCTGCCAGGGTTAAGGTAGATGTGATACCAACAGGGTCTTTGAGTCTTGATTTGGCTTTAGGGATAGGCGGTATTCCCAGGGGCCGTATAACCGAGATTTTTGGCGCAGAAGCATCAGGTAAGACTACCCTTGCGTTAAATGTTATTGCTCAGGCGCAGAAGCTTGGAGGCCTTGTCCTTTATATCGATGCAGAACATGCGCTTGATACAAATTATGCCGCCGTTTGCGGTGTGAATGTCGATGCGCTGAAAGGAGCGCAGCCGGGTACTGGAGAAGAAGCACTGGATATTGCAGAAAGAATGGTGAGAACACATGCACTTGATGTGGTTGTAATCGATAGTGTGGCGGCACTGGTACCCAGAGCGGAGATAGAAGGGGAAATGGGTGAATCGCATGTGGGTTTGCAGGCACGGTTGATGTCACAGGCATTACGCAAATTAACCGGAGAGATAAGCAAATCTAACACAGCAGTAATTTTTATTAACCAGCTACGCGAAAAAGTGGGGGTAATTTTCGGCAGTCCGGAGGTGACGCCTGGAGGCAGGGCGCTGAAATTTTACAGTTCTGTCAGAATCGACTTGAGAAAAACCGATGCGATTAAAAACGGGGCTGAAATAATTGGTAACCGGATAAGAGCTAAGGTGGTTAAAAATAAGATGGCTCCTCCATACCGGGTGGCAGAATTCGACATAATGTTTAACTGTGGCATCAGCAAAGAAGGTGACATAATTGACCTCGGTGTGGGTGCAGGCATAATAAAGAAGTCAGGGTCATTTTTCGACTATGCGGGTACCAAATTGGGGCAGGGAAGGGAAAAGGCCAGAGAGTATCTTGTTCAGCATCCCGATGTCGCAAGCGAGATTGAGAAGCAGATAAGGGATATGGTCTTGTCGAATCCTTCAACTGTGACTACAGCACGGGAAACTTCAGATTGAATCTATTTCGGCAAAATGTGTTAATGTTTATTTAATTTTTACCTATCGATAAGCAGATTTTTGATGAGGAAAATAGAGGACATAGTAAATTGCGGTGATGATTTAGTTTGTATCTATTTTAGTGACGGTACCACATTGGAAATTCCTGCTGGGCTGGCGATGAAGGCCGGGTTCCGTGTATCCATGGACCTCTCCGATGAAGCGCTGGACAATTTGATATATGAAGTTGATAAGAATAAATGTTATAACGCAGCAATGCACTATCTTGAATTGAGGGATAGATCGGAACAGGAAATGAGGTTACATTTGTCATCGAAATATAAAAATTCCGGCGCCATTATTGAACGTACAATAGCAAGGCTAAAACGAAACGGATTTCTGGACGACAGATCTTTTGCCAGGTTATGGGTATCTGACCGTGTTGCCCATAAACCCGAAAGTCGTAGTCTCATTAAGCGGGAATTATTGCAGAAAGGGATTAGCAAGGAAATTGCTGATGAAGCCATTGAGGGAATAGACGATGCGGCCTGTGCTTATCTGGTGGGGCTTAAAAAAGCGAGGCTAATGGAAAATCTGGATTACCCGACTTTTGCCCGTCGCCTGGCAGCTTTTCTGTCCAGAAGGGGATACAATATGGAAACAGTCCGTTCTACAATTAATAGACTGTGGCATGAAGTTTCAGAAAAAGAATGAACATCGACTAAAAAGTTATATTTGCCCTATTTTACTATGCGAACATGTCAAAAGAATAGTATAATTATCTACTGAGGATTTAACATAAAAAATGTATAATTTTATGTTTTTTATTTATAAAGTGAGGCTATTATATTATGGATTGGATATATTATGTTATTCTCGGCCTTGTTGCCGTTTTATTTCTGCTCCTCGGATATTTTGCCAGGCAATTACTGGCTAATCAACAAATACGCAGTGCTCAGCATGAAGCCAGGAAGCTCCTTGAAAGTGCACAGTCAAGATATGAACAGATGTTGGCTGATGCTAAAGAGGAAGCTGTAAAGGTCAGAGCTGCAGCCGAAGCTGAAAGCAGAGAAAGACGGTTCGAGCTACAAAGGCTGGAAAGGAGATCCAGCCAGCGTGAAGAGCGTCTGGAGCGGAAACTCGAAGCTTTAGAGAGGCGTGAAAGAAGTCTTATCACACGCGAAAAAGAAATAGAAGCCCTCCGCACACAGATTGAAGAGATAAAGAATAAACAGCTTCAGCGGTTAGAAGATATTTCCGGAATGTCCAGCGAACAGGCCAAACAGGAACTCTTGCATGCGGTAGAGGACGAAATTAAGGAAGATGCCAGCCGGAGAGTTAGAGAATGGGAGATACGCATCAAGGAAGAAATCGAGAACAAAGCAAGAGACATATTAGCCACTACAATACAGAGATGTGCCACGGACGTTGTCTCTGAAACAACTGTATCGGTAGTCCCTTTGCCCAATGATGATATGAAGGGTCGTTTAATCGGGCGAGAGGGAAGGAATATCAGAGCGCTTGAACAGGCGACTGGAGTTGACCTGATTATCGATGACACACCGGAATCGGTAACCATTTCAAGTTTCGATCCAATCAGACGTGAAATAGCACGTGTTGCTTTAAATAATCTGATT
>DAOTVU010000064.1:0-24112 GCA_034436215.1 Dehalococcoidia bacterium | reverse complement strand
GAGGTGTGTATGCCTCCGATGATACAGTCACCTGAGCTGTGGCAACCTTTTTACCAGAGCCGTTAATAGCCATCAGGATATATGTGGTACTCGATGCTGGGGATACGGAGATACTGCCCGAAGAATCAACCGTGCCTATACCGGGTTCGATGGTCACCGAGGTAGCATTTGATACATTCCAGCTCAGGGTTGTTGAACTGCCGGCAGATATACTGGGCGGGTTAGCGATAAAAGAACTGATAACCGGCAGGCTGGAAGACGGAGGCTGCGTCGTTGATGGTGATGTCCCGGAGACAACTATCCTGGTAGTTGCCGTAATACTGCCGGCTTTATTTGTTGCCGTCAGAACGTAGGTGGTAGTTTTTTCAGGAGTCACGATCCTGGATCCGGTCAAAGCCACATTACCTATTCCCTGGTCGATGCTTACCGCCGTTGCCCCGGAAACATTCCATGTTAGCGTTGAAGAGGCGCCCGCCGAAATGCCGGGTGGATTGGCTTCAAAAGAATTAATAACGGGTAAATCAGTGGTTAATTGCTTACAGCCAAGCATAAGGGTAACAGCGATTATCAGAGAAGGACAAAACAGAGATAAAATTTTCTTCATTGCCCGACCTCCCGACAACACAATTTTCATCAGAACAAACAGATCCTGATATTTATTATTCTAACATAAATCTCTCAATGGAAATATTATGCCCATAGAACTGGAGCGATTGTAATTATATATTGGCAACTCCGAGGATATTTGACAGGCTCCTTAAACCGATGATACTATAGTGACCATATATGAGTAAGGCGATTACAAATAGCGTCCTCAGTTTAAATACCATCAACTGGTGGTGGTGGGGCATGCTCTCAGCATGTCCGGGAGGACGTCGTTTGAAACCCTAGTCTGGCCGCATATTTTAACTGCCACCAAAACCTCCTGGATATCCAGGAGGTTTTTTATTTACCCGAATTTACAGCAAGGAGGAAAGCACATGAAGAAAAAGCCAGATGAACACCCCGAAGGAACGATTCCACGTTGGGAGGCATAATATGTACTATCCATCCCTTGAAGAAGTCAAAAAACTGTCTGCCTTCGGTAATCTGATACCAGTCTACCGCGAAATAGTAGCCGATCTCGAAACGCCGGTTTCGGCATTTCTCAAGGTAGTCGGTGGGGACTACTGTTTCCTGCTGGAAAGTGTCGAAGGCGGGCAGCGGCAGGCACGCTACAGCTTTATCGGTTGCAACCCTTCGTCCGTTATCATTACGTCACCCTGTGACACAGTCGACCCGCTGGCGGCAGTCAGGAACGTGCTTAAAAAATACAGGCAGGTTAAGCCTTTCGGCATGCCGGTCTTCTGTGGCGGTGCTGTAGGCTACATCTCATACGAGACGGCAGCCCGGTTTGAACATATACCGGTACCTGATGCTGATCCGCTGGGCCTGCCCGAGTCCGTCTTCATGCTGGTTGATACGCTGCTGGTTTTCGACCACGTTACAAACAAAGTCCTTGTTATATCCAATGCCCGCATCGACGACAGCGTGGAAGAAGCATACAGCCAAGCCATAGAACGTATTGAGACACTGATTGAAAAGCTGAAAGCACCTCTGGCTGTTACTCGGGTTTATCCATCGGATACATACGATCGGGAAATCCGGTCAAACTTCACCCGCGACGACTTCGAAAAATGTGTGGAGAAGGTAAGAAACTACATCATCGACGGTGAGGCCATACAGGTCGTGCTGTCACAGCGGCTAACCAGGAAAACCGTTGCGGACTCCTTCGATATTTACAGGGCACTGCGTTCTATCAATCCGTCACCGTACATGTACTTCCTGCATCTGAAAGACTTTGATATCGCTGGTGCCTCACCGGAAACGCTGGTCAAGGTAGTTGAAGGCACTGTAATGACCAGGCCGCTGGCCGGAACAAGACCGCGCGGGAGCGATTATGTTGAGGACAATCTGCTGGCAGAGGAGCTTCTGCATGACGAAAAGGAAAGGGCTGAACATATTATGCTGGTTGATCTAGGCCGCAACGATATCGGCCGGATCAGCAAACCGGGTACTGTGGAGGTGAGCGAGCTGATGGAGATCGAACGATATTCACATGTCATGCACATGGTTACCCATGTACAGGGCGTTCTTAAAGATGACTGTGATGCCTGCGAAGCTCTCAAAGCCTGTTTTCCGGCCGGTACGGTCAGCGGTGCACCCAAAATACGTGCCATGCAGATCATCGCAGAGCTTGAGCCCGACAGGCGTGGACCGTATGCCGGTGCCGTCGGCTATTTCTCTTATGACGGGAACATGGATATGGCCATCGGTATTAGAACCATGCTGTTAAAAGGCGGCACCGCCAGCATTCAGGCGGGTTGCGGCATCGTCTATGACAGTGTTCCGGAACGCGAATATCAGGAAACCTGGAATAAAGCCACCGCACTGCTAAAAGCAATAGAACAGGCCGAAAATAAAATCACGGGGAATAAACATGCTGGTGTTAATCGATAATTATGACAGCTTCACCTACAATCTGTATCAATATCTGTGCGAACTCGGCGAAAACGTACTGGTATTTCGCAACGACCGTACAACGCCGGCAGAGCTGGCGGCCATGGGGCCATCGGCTATCGTACTTTCGCCCGGTCCTTCCACTCCCCAGAATGCCGGCATCTGTAACGATGTTGTGCGTGAGCTTGGAACATCCATACCCATCCTCGGCATCTGTCTCGGTCATGAATGCATCGGTTATACCTACGGCGGTATCATCTGCCGAGCATCAAAGATCATGCATGGTAAAACATCCCGCATTTATCATTGCAACAGGGAAATCTTCGCCGGAATACCAGACCCGTTTTTCGCCATTCGCTATCACTCACTGGTGGTAAATCGGGATACCCTGCCGGACTGTCTGGAAGTAACGGCGTGGACCGATGATGGCACAGTTATGGGCATCCGCCACCGCCAGCATAAGGTCTGGGGCATTCAGTTCCACCCCGAATCTTTCATGACACAGGGTGGCAAAGATATACTGAAAAATTTTCTTAATATGAGGAGGAACTAA
The DNA here is from genome assembly GCA_034436215.1 of Dehalococcoidia bacterium. GTDB lineage: Bacteria > Chloroflexota > Dehalococcoidia > GIF9 > UBA5629 > UBA6808. The sequence goes on along the minus strand of DAOTVU010000064.1, from coordinate 21,060 downwards.
GATGATTAAAGAAGCAATCAACAATCTGATTGCCGGACAGTCGCTTACCATGGAAGAAGCATCATCGGTTATGGAGGAAATCATGGACGGCACAGCTACACAGGCGCAACTGGGAGCCTTCCTGGTGGCACTGCGCATCAAGGGCGAAACGCCCGATGAAGTCGCCGGATTGGCCTGTGTAATGCGCGCTAAAGCCCGCCGGGTAGCCCTGTCGGACCCCGTCCTGGATATCGTAGGCACCGGTGGAGATAACGCCAATACCTTCAACATCTCCACCACCTCGTCTTTTGTTATAGCGGGTTGTGATTTAAAGGTCGCCAAACACGGCAACCGCGCAATGAGCAGTCTATGCGGTTCAGCCGATGTCCTGGAAGCTCTGGGGGTAAAGATTGAGCTGACACCGGAACAGGTCAGACAGTGCATAATGAGCGTCGGCATCGGCTTTATGTTTGCCCAGACCTTTCATCCGGCCATGAAGTATGCCGCGGCACCGCGACGTGAACTCGGAATACGCACCGTCTTCAACATCCTGGGGCCACTCACCAACCCCGCCGGGGCCGATTACCTGATAATCGGCGTACCCGGTGAAGACATTGGAGATAAGATTGCAAGGGCGCTCTGCCATCTGGGGATTAAAAAGGCCATGGTCGTTCATGGTCTTAACGGCATAGATGAGCTTTCAATCTCCGGCCCGTCATTAATCTGGGAGATAAAGGACGGTGATATCCTGTTGGCGCGCAAGCTGATCCGTCCGGAAGATATCGGTCTGAAAAGTGCCGACAATGACTCCATAAAGGGCGGCTCTCCCCGTGAAAATGCCTCAATCCTCCGATCGGTGCTTACGGGGGATAAATCCGCCCGTAGAGATGTCGTCCTGCTTAACGCCGCTGCCGGTATTTATACCGCCGGACTGGCACCAACCCTGGAAGAATCGGTCACTCTGGCAGCCAGAAGTATCGATAGCGGAAGGGCGCTGGAAAAACTCGAACGGCTCGTACAGTTCACCCGCGGTCTCGATCAGGCAGGCGGTGAAGAAGCATGATTCTCGACGACATAATCGCCATCAAACGTAAAGACCTGGAAGAACGCCAGAGGCTCGTCCCTTTAAAACAACTGAAGGAACTGGCACAGGCAAAGCATCCGCCGCTAAGTATGTCATCGGCTATAAAAGGAAGTGAATTGAGACTGATTGCTGAAATTAAACGGGCATCTCCCTCGAAGGGATTGCTCTGCCGAAGTTTCGATCCCGCGGCAATTGCACATGCCTATGTTAAAGGCGGTGCGGCCGCCATTTCAGTCCTGACGGAATACAGGTACTTCTCAGGTTCCCTTGAGCACCTGAAAGCGGTAAGAGCAGTAACGGCCCCGGATAAAATCCCGCTGATGCGCAAGGATTTTATCTTCGATCCCTATCAGATATATGAAACGCGCGCCTGGGGTGCCGACTGCCTTCTCCTGATCGCCGCCATACTGGATCCTGCAATGCTGGAGGAACTGCTTGTTCTGGCACATGAACTGGATATGGACTGCCTGGTCGAAATACATGGTGAGGAAGACCTGGAAAAGGCACTGTACGGCGGCGCGGGGATAATAGGAATTAATAATCGGGACCTCCGCACGTTCAAGGTTGATATGGACGCGACCTTCCGTCTGCGCCCGCTTATACCGCCCGACAGGCTGGTGGTCAGCGAAAGCGGCATCAGCACTGCCGCCCATGTGGCAAGGTTAAAAGATATCGGGATAAACGCCGTTCTGATAGGCGAGGCACTCATATCCGCCCCGGATCCGGCAGAAAAAATCAGGGAGTTATTCAGGTGACAGTAATCAAAATTTGCGGCATTACCGATATCACTGAAGCTGTGTCGACGGCAGAGCTGGGCGCCGATATACTGGGTCTGGTTTTTGCATCAGGCCGGCATCAGATAACCGCCCAACAGGCAAGACAAATCGTCCGGCAGGTACGGCGATTACCGTTCTGCGTTAAACTTGCCGGCGTTTTCGTCAATGAGAATCCCGACTTCATCAACGATACAGCGGCGCAGTGCGATCTTGATATGGTACAGTTAAGTGGCGATGAGGACACCGAATGCTGTCGGAAGATCTATTTCCCGGTTATAAAAGTAGTACATGTCGGGCCGGCCTCCAACCTGCAGCAGATACTCAGGGAGATCGACAGCATCTACAGCCGGATGCGGGAAAGACCGGTCGTGTGTATGCTGGACAGTAAGCCTGATAGCAGTTACGGCGGCAGTGGCATCAACTTTGACTGGCATGTGGCCGCCGAGGCTTCTTTGCGTTTCCCCATCATGGTAGCAGGCGGACTGCGTGCCGATAATGTACGCCGACTTATTCGAACGGTGGCACCCGCCGGGGTAGATGTATCTACAGGTGTGGAAACAGACGGTCATAAGGATATCAGGAAAATAATGGATTTTATACGGACTGTAAGGCTCACACACACTTGTACTCCTCATGACTCCCATACACTGTTTGGAAAACTACTGAAGAGAGGTGATCAACTTGATTCCCGATGATAAAGGTTATTTTGGCCGGTATGGAGGGAGGTTCGTTCCGGAGACGCTGATACCGGCGCTGGATGAGCTTTCTGCCGCCTACAACCATTATAAAGACGACCCCGATTTCCTGTCGGAGCTTTCGATGCTGGAAAGGGACTACTCAGGCAGACCCACACCCCTCTATCCGGCTGAAAGGCTGACCAGCTACTGCGGAGGAGCCCGTATATATCTCAAACGCGAAGACCTGGCACATACCGGTGCCCATAAGATAAACAACGCCCTGGGACAGGGATTGCTGGCACGTGCAATGGGCAAGAAAAGAATTATAGCCGAGACGGGCGCCGGCCAGCACGGAGTGGCCGCGGCCGCTGTCTGTGCTGTGCTCGGCCTGCAATGCATCGTCTATATGGGGCAGGAGGATATTCAAAGACAATCTCTGAACGTCTTCCGCATGAGGTTAATGGGTGCAGAGGTACGACCTGTCACTTCCGGCAGTCAGACCCTGAAAGATGCCATTAACGAGGCCATCAGGGATTGGGTCAGCAACGTTGGCAACAGCTACTACATGATCGGTTCGGTCGTGGGACCGCATCCCTATCCTCAAATCGTACGCGATTTCCAAACGGTTATAGGCAGGGAGGCCCGGAGCCAGATCATTGAACAGTGCGGCCGGTTGCCGGACCGCATCGTTGCCTGTGTAGGCGGCGGCAGCAATGCTATCGGTATCTTTCATCCCTTCGTTCAGGATAAAGGCGTTGTCCTCACGGGCGTGGAGGCCGGAGGGCTTGGAATCCCAACAGGCAAACACGCCGCATCTTTAATGGCAGGCAAAATCGGCGTATTGCACGGAGCCATGTCCTATATTTTACAGGACGATGACGGTCAGGTATGCCAGACGCACAGTATCTCCGCAGGGCTGGATTATCCCGGCGTCGGCCCCGAACACAGCTATTATAAAGACATAAACCGCATAGAATATGTCGCCGTCGACGATGATGAGGCCATGGAGGCCTTTCAACTGCTCAGCAGGCTGGAAGGAATAATTCCGGCTCTGGAATCATCACACGCCCTGGCACATGCTGTAAAGCTGGCGCCGGCCATGCGTAAAGATGAGATAATCCTCGTCAATCTTTCCGGCCGCGGAGATAAGGACGTAAATGTAGCTGCCGACGCACTGGGGGTGAATCTATGAGCCGCATAAACGCCGTTTTCAAAAACAGGAACCGCAGGGCACTCATTGCCTACATCACCGCCGGATATCCCGATATTGATACCACCGTCAAAGCCTCACTCCTGCTGGATAATTCCGGTTGCGACATCATCGAGCTGGGCATTCCCTTTTCTGATCCGTTAGCCGACGGTGTCACCATCCAGAATGCCAGCCATCGGGCACTGCTCAACGGTGTAAATACGGCAACCTGTTTTGAGATGGCGGAGAAAATCAGAAAACACAGCAATGTACCGCTGATCTTAATGACATATCTCAACCCCATTCTCAGCTACGGAGTTGAGCGTTTTTGTCGTAACTGCTCATCAACCGGCATCGATGGACTCATCATACCGGACCTGCCACCCGGCGAACTTCCCGTACTTCATAGCCGCGCAGCAGAGGAGGGCATTGATACGATTTATCTCATCGCACCCAACAGCCCTCCTGAACGTATCTCAAAAATCTCGCAGTGCTCCACAGGTTTTATATACATTGTATCTGTTACCGGCATTACCGGCGTACGCGACAGATTACCCTCCGACCTGAACGGTCTGATAGCTACCATAAGATGCATTACCGATCTTCCCCTCTGCATAGGCTTCGGCATCTCGAACCCTGTTCAGGCAGCTCAGGCAGCCGCCCTGGCCGACGGCGTTATCATCGGCAGCCGCATTATACAGATCCTCGAAAAAGACAATCCTGCCTACTCACAGCTGGCCGAGTTCATCAGGCAGGTCAGAACCAGTATTGATACAGTTGGTACCCACCCTCAACAATAAAGCTCCGGAAAAATCTATTCGTTTCAACTCAACCGGCGGCGAACAGTCGGTTTGCCGGCCCGCTCAATTTGCACAAATACCCCGAATCTTGTATAACAATATTATGTCTGGTTAAATACGAAGGACATGTATGATGGAGAATATCATAGCGGGTGCCAGCCGGAAACATCCCGACGTATGGGAAACCTGCCTCCATGCCGTTATCGAAGCCAATACCGGTCCCGCCTTTATCCTCGATCGGAAATTCTGTTATATCGCCTTTAATAACATCCATGCTTCCACTATGAAGTCGATTTACGGGACAAAAATTGCAAAGGGCATGAACATTCTGAAATGCATGACCGTTGCAGAGGATAGGGAAAAGGCCAGACACAACCTGGAGCGGGTGCTTAGCAGGGGCGTGAGGGTGGTTGAAGAAGCCTTCTCCGGAGATGAAATACTGGACAGACGCTGTTTCGAAGTTGAGCACGTGCCCATCAGGGACGCAGGAAACAGCATAATCGGCATATATGTCGTGGCCCGCGATATCACCGGGCTCCGGCAGTGGACCGAAGCAGCGTCCGAAGCGGATATGAAATACAGGTCCCTGTTTAGCAGTATCAAAAACGGAGTGGCAGTTTACCAGGCAGTTGATAATGGCAACGACTTTATCATCACAGATTTCAATAAATCGGCCTGCGAGATCGAGAAGGTGCGTGCTGAAGACGTGATCGGCAGAAGCGTGCTGAAGGTATTCCCCGGCGTTAAATCTTTCGGCCTTTTCAATGTGTTGCAAGAAGTATGGAAAACGGGTAAACCGGCTTATTTTCCCGTATCGAAATATGTGGATGAGAGGATAACCGGCTGGCGGGACAATTACGTATACCGTCTGCCTTCCGGTGAAGTGGTCGCCGTTTATGAGGACGTTACCGAACGCAAACAGGCTGAGCATATCCTGCGTGAAAGCGAAGCCAGATACCGCACCATCTTTGAGTCGGTTCCGGCCCTTATCGCCTACATCGATGGAACAGGCAAAATAATGAAAGTGAACCGCTTCGCCGCCGTGCTGCTGGGATTTACGCCCGAAGAACTGGAGGGAAAATCCATAACAGGGTTCTTTACGCCGGAAGAAAGCAGATTATTTATTGAGAAAAACATGCGTGTTATTACCTCAGGGCAACCGGTCACAGGTGCTGTTGACAAATTCATTGCATACGGTGGAGAAGTAAGATGGATTCTGAATGATTTAGCACCCTATTTTGACCCTGATGGCAATATCAAGGGGGCAATACTGATCGGCATCGATATCAGCGGCCGGTTGAAGGCCGAAGAAGATTTGAAAGCCAGCATTGATGCACTGCACAGGGCACTGGAAAGCTCTGTCAATGCCATGGCTAAACTGGTAGAGACCAAAGACCCATATACGGCCGGCCACCAGTCACGTGTGGCCGAACTGGCGGTGGCCATAGCCAGAGAGCTCAACCTGCCGGAAGATCGTGTCCACTATATACATACAGCCGCCAGACTTCACGATATCGGCAAGATCTATGTACCTTCTGATATCCTGAGCAAGCCGGGCAAATTGAGCGCCATCGAACTGGAAATCATCAAGACCCATTCTTCGGGAAGCTACCAAATTTTAAAATCCATCGACCTGCCGGGCCCTATCGCCCTGATCGCCCTTCAGCATCATGAAAGACTGGACGGCTCGGGCTACCCTGATGGACTAAAAGGCGATGAAATTATGTTCGAAGCTCGCATACTGGCTGTGGCAGATGTGGTCGAAGCCATGGTTTCACACCGCCCCTACAGACCCGCACTTGGCATAGACCGGGCCCTGGATGAGATTACCCGGGAAAGCGGGAAATTATACGATGCCGAAGCGGTAGCGACCTGCGTCAGGCTGTTCACAGAAAAGAACTTCAGCTTCCAGAATAGGGTCATTTTTACATAACGGCTGTTTTTTTGCATGTACCGTTACAATGGAATAATATAATATCTTCGAAACCATATTTTCACAAGGAGTGTCCCATGAAAAGAAACCTCACAGCCTTATACGCGGCGTTATTGCTCGCCGGAGTTATGGCCATTTCCTGTTCAGGTACTCCTCAGACAGTACCGCCCCAGCCCGTAACACAACAGGAGGTTAAAAAGCCCGAACTAAAGCCACCTGTCATCAAAGATATACTGGGGCCCAAAGAAGCAGCGCCTTCCGAAGATACCGCTATTACCTGCTGGGCGGTTGATCCTGACGGCAGAAAGCTGACCTATAACTGGTCGGTCGATAACGGCACTATAACCGGCCAGGGGAGAAGCGCCATCTGGAAGACACCGGCACAACCCGGCAGTTATACCATCAGCGTAAAAGTTGTCAACGATGCCGGACTGGAAGCCAGCCAGAGTAAATCCTTTACTGTCGTGCCCGTCCCTGAGACGCATAAAACAACCGATACCACGGTTTACCTCAAGCTCAGCTTCCCCTCAAATGATGTGGTCAAAATATCGGCTCCGCTCAGAGTGACTGCCATAAACGAGATACAGTGCGTGATCGAGGGAGCGGAAGCTTCAGGGCTGACGTTTAAGTGGAGCGCACCTGTCGGCAAACTGTCCGGCAATAAACTTGCTGAAGGCAAAGCCAGCCGCGTTGGCTGGATAGCCCCCGGCACTCCGGGCGATTACACCATCAGCGTACTCGTCACCGACCAGTCAGGTCATGAAGCACGTGGCGAGGTAACCTTCAACGTTTACGCAGATTAAGATGCAATCTGCGACACCTGTAAAGGCGATGGGCGGCGCCTATCTGCCGGCACCGCCCACAGTGCGTAAATCCGTATCAACGGCTTCTCGGTAGCCGTCAAAATATACTTGCCCGTAAGCGAAGTTTACCTGCCCGCGCAGGATTAGCCGCCGAATTAAGGATTACGACTTCATTTACCCCCCCACGCAAAATCCCATACATTAACTTGACAGAATTCGATATTTGTTGTTTAATCAGTAATAGGAACTATTACTGATTATATGCGCAGAAATACCAGACAGCGAAAGGCTATACTCAATTATCTAAGAAACACACGTAGTCATCCGACAGCCGATGCTATATATGATGAGGTTCGCCGGATAATTCCGGATATCAGTATGGGAACCGTTTACAGAAATCTTAAGGTACTGCATGAGATGGGGCTGATAAGGGAGCTTAATCTGAATGGAGAGATAAGCCGGTACGAGTTTGCCTGCGCCGGTCATTATCATTTTCGATGTAATATATGCGGTCAGGTAATCGATATCGATGAGCCCATGCATGAAGAGTTAAATCATAATGTAGCCCTGAAGACGGGATTACAGATAACCACGCATTACCTTGAGTTCAGAGGACTGTGCAGGACCTGCCAGAATAAAAGTAAACAAAATCAAGGAGGATATCATGGAACAAACCGTAATCGATGAACGCTACGCCATTCCCAGGATCGGTGAAAAGGCCCCGCCTTTCAGAGCGGTAACAACTCAGGGTGAAATCAACTTTCCGGAGCAGTTCGCGGGCAGCTGGGTCATCTTCTTCAGCCACCCGGCCGATTTTACGCCTGTATGTACATCGGAGTTTATGACCTTTGCGACCCTCGAAGCTAAATTTGCCGAGGTAAACTGCAGACTGGTTGGACTTTCGGTGGACGGACTCTACAGCCATATCGCCTGGCTTAGAACCATTAAGGATAAAATAGAATACCGCGGCATGAAAAATGTGGAAGTTACCTTTCCCCTGATCGAAGACATCACCATGGAGGTTGCACGGCGGTACGGCATGATCCAGCCTGGTGAAAGCAGCACCAAAGCAGTCCGTGCCGTATTTGTTATCGATCCCAAAGGCATCATAAGGGCCATTATATATTATCCGCTAAGCCTCGGCCGTAACTTCGATGAACTATATAGAATCGTGGTAGGCCTTCAAACCGCTGATGCCTTCTCCGTTGCTCTGCCCGCAGATTGGAGGCCCGGTGACGACGTAATCGTTCCTCCACCGGGTTCCTGCGGTACAGCCAGAGAAAGGATGGAAGGCAAAGGAGACCTGAAATGCTACGACTGGTTCTTCTGCACGAAGAAAATCGATAGAGATACTATTTTTAAAACCATCACACAGAAAAAGTAACCGAATACAGGCGGGCCTTAACTAATAACAGCACCTGACGGATATATTGATGGTTGCCGACGTTGAGCTCTGGCCATCGCTGACGCGGCAGGTAATACGGTAAATAATGGGCGCCTGAGGAGCCAGCCAGGTTATCTTCTTCCCGCTCCCGAATATCTTTCCCCCGGTAGCAGTCCAGTAATATTCCAGCGGCCTTCCGGTCAGCGATCCAGCCACACAGGAAATCTCGGCGGTGTACAGCGCCTTTATCTCGATCTTGGGCGGCTCGATATCACGTTGCGGTTCATAAACGACCAGATTTTCGGATTCCAGCCCTGAACGCATCAGCACCTCGATCCGGTCGATCACCGGCCTGCTTGTGCCATCCTCAGACCGGCTTCGTTCCACCACACCCTTATCGACTCCCCTCGGCACCGGCGATTTCTGCGCTTTGCCTTCCTCTACAGTATTTTCCGCAGCCCCGCTTTGTGATGTAGATGTACTACTGGTATTTATACATCCCGCCACGAGCAAAATCAGGGACAAACCCAGCAGACAGATCAATCGGATATATTTAATTCTCATAATTCAAAAAATCCTTTATTCTTCAAACCTGCAGTCTCATATTATAGCATACCGGTATATCAAGCGGGCTATGCGTCGGCCGGCTTTTGTAGCTTCTCATCTGCATCATCGCTTTTCCAGCAAATGCCTGAGTTCCAGCGCATTCTGCAAGGCAAATCCACCGGCATCGTTATTAAAGTAAATATATATTTCCCCGACACCAAGCCGTCCTATCCTTTCAGCCCATACCTCCAGTTCCCCATCACCATAACAGCCCCCGTACAGCTGACGGCTTCCGTGAAAGCGTACATAGGCAAAATCCGAGGTAGCCATCACCGGACTGCTGTATCCAGGCATATCATATATGCATATACCGGCCTTATGATGTCTGAGCAGGTCATACACCCTCTCATCAAACCATGAAACATGGCGGAACTCGAATACATGGCGGAAATCATCAGGCAGGATCTGTAGAAATTCACCCAGCAGACCGATATCCTGCTGAATGTTGCCGGGTAGCTGGTAAAGAAGGACGCCCAGCTTGGAGCCCAGCAGACGTGCACGCTCCATAAATCTATCTACGGCTTCACCGATATCTTTAAGCCGGCGGATATGGGTAATGAACCTGCTTACCTTTACCGAAAATACAAACCCCTGCGGTGTGCACTCTCGCCAGGTGCTGAATGCCTTTTCCGAAGGCAGGTGATAAAAGCTGTTGTTGACCTCAACCGTCTGAAAATGTCTGGCGTAGAATTCAAGCCACTTCGACCTGGCCAGGTCCGCCGGATAGAAGCTACCCTGCCAGTGGCCATAATGCCAGCCCGAAGTCCCGATAAGATACCGTTTTCCTCTCAGCTTTTTCATTTCATATGCACGCACCGAGCATGCCCAAATTTCATCCCGGATCCCGATATCGGACTGACCCGGCAGTATTAATACAGGCTACCAGACGCTCAAATGCGGGCATCTGCCCTTCTTTCCACCCATATGATACAATTTAAAACAACACCAGACCAAACAGCAAATCGGAGGAGGTAAAGCGATGGGAACGCAAATCGGTTATAAAGTGATCGGAACGATCAAAACCGTTAAAGGACACTGCAACGCCGGACATAAAGTTGGAGATGTTATTGAGCTAAGCGGCCACAACACCGGTGGGCTATGTGGATTCTTTTACCATGATATTTTCCCCTACATAATCATGCTGCAGTTCGGCGGCAGTTTCCCTCCCGAATGGGGAGATCCCGACGTGGTGGTGATGGACTGCATGGATCGGTGGAATACAGTTACTATCGAGCTGAGGCGGATAAAAGAGCAGGCTAAATAGCAATATAATAAAATGCGGTCCCCTTATACCGGTGCATCTTTAAATCCGGTCTCAAAGGGCAGATGCCGCTGTAAATAGTGAGATTTTAATGCTACAAAAACAGGCGACTGCGTTCTGGAACATACCTTTCGACGAGTTGCTTCGCCAGCTGGGCACTTCTCAGGAGGGGTTAACGGGAGAAGAAGCCCACAAAAGGCTATCCCTGTATGGTTCAAATATTCTAAAACCCAGCATTAAAACAGATTCATTGACGCTTCTGCTTAACCAGTTTAAAAGCCCGATTATACTGATCCTCATTTTTGCAGCCTGCCTGTCATTTTTTCTGCAGGATACTACCGATGCCTTGATTATTTTAGCAATCATCCTCATTAGCGGATTGCTGGGTTTCTGGCAGGAGAAAGGGGCCGCCAGCGCTGTTGAGAAACTGCTGGGGCTTGTGCGCATAAAAGCAACCGTGCTGCGGGATGGCATAGAAACTGAAGTCCCCGTTGAGCACATTGTGCCCGGAGATATCGTCCTGCTCAATGCGGGGGATGTCATCCCTGCAGATTGTCTCATCATAGAATCAAAAGACCTTTTTGTAGATGAAGCAACACTAACAGGTGAAACTTATCCGGTGGAAAAAGCTGCCGGTATCCTGCCGGTGGATGTACCCATCAGCCAGCGGACAAACAGCCTTTTTATGGGGACACATGTTGTAAGCGGCACGGGAAAGGCGGTAGCCGCACATACAGGCAAAAAAACCGAATTCGGAGAGGTTTCACGGCATCTTCAGCTCAGACCGCCTTTAACGGAGTTCGAACGCGGCATCAGACGGTTTGGCTTTCTTCTCATGGAAGTAACGCTGGTGCTGGTAATAGCGGTTTTCGCCATCAATGTCTTTTTTGCCCGTCCCGTACTGGAAGCCTTTCTTTTCTCGCTGGCACTTGCCGTCGGACTCACGCCGCAGCTGCTGCCAGCAATTATCAGCATCAACCTTGCACGCGGTGCCAGAAATATGGCACAACAAAAGGTCATTGTAAAAAGGCTGGCCTCGATTGAAAACTTCGGTAGCATGAACGTGCTCTGTTCAGATAAGACCGGCACTCTGACCGAGGGAGTAATCCATGTGCATTCCGCTGTTGATATCGACGGCTATGCAAGCGAAAACGTCAGCTTTTATTCCTATCTGAACGCTTTTTATGAAACAGGATTCAAGAACCCGATTGACGAAGCCATCCGCAACTTCCGCCAGTTTAACATATCCGGTTATCGAAAACTGGATGAGATTCCATATGATTTTATCCGCAAACGCCTCACCATTTTGGTCGCCCACAACGGTGCAAATCTAATGGTGACCAAAGGAGCACTGGCCAATGTTATCGACGCCTGCTCAAAGGCGGAGATTTCCGATGGGAAAATCGTTGACATATCCGATATACGTGACCGTATACAGGATCGCTTCCAGGAGCTCAGCAGCAAAGGCCTGCGCACGCTTGGCATCGCCTATCGTGATATCGGCTCCTCGACGGCCATTACCAAAGAACATGAAGTTGATATGACCTTTGCCGGATTTCTTGTTCTATATGACCCGCCCAAGATCGGCATCGCCGATACCATAGACAGGTTGAAACATCTCGGCGTCTCGCTCAAGGTCATTACCGGAGATAACCGGCTGGTAGCCTCTGCCGTCAGCCAGCAGTTAGGGTTGCCCGATCCACAGATCATTTCCGGTTCAGACCTTCACCGGATGAGCGACGAGGCATTGCGTCAGCAGGTGAATGATATCGACGTCTTCGCCGAAGTCGAACCCAATCAGAAAGAGCGTATAATTCTGGCCCTGAGAAAAACCGGAAATGTGGTGGGATATATGGGTGATGGCATCAACGATGCCTCGGCACTGCACAGCGCCGATGTGGGCATTTCCATAGATGATGCCGTTGATGTTGCCAAAGATGCCGCCGATATCGTGCTCCTTGAAAAAGACCTCGGTGTCCTGGCTCAGGGGGTTCAGGCGGGAAGGACGACTTTTGCCAACACTCTCAAGTATGTCTTCATGGCAACAAGTGCCAATTTCGGAAACATGTTCAGCATGGCCGGCGCATCCCTCATACTCCCGTTTCTGCCGCTCCTTCCAAAACAGGTCCTGCTCACCAATCTATTCACCGACTTCCCCGAAATGACCATTGCTACCGATAATGTAGACCGTGAGATGGTGGATAAACCACGTCGATGGGATATCAGGTTCATCCGCAATTTTATGTTTACCTTCGGCCTATTAAGTTCGATTTTCGACTATCTTACCTTTGGCGTGCTTCTGCTGGTACTTCATGCCACAACCTCCCAGTTCAGGACGGGTTGGTTCATAGAATCCGTCATTTCGGCTACAATGATTGTGCTCGTAGTGCGCACCCAAAAGCCTTTCTATAAAAGCAAACCGGGCAAATATCTGATTATCACAACCCTGCTGATAGTCGCCATCACCCTTATCCTGCCCTTTACATGGCTCGGTGAGCTGTTCGGTTTCCAATCACTGCCAGCATGGTTTTTGCTGGTTGTAGTTGCCATCGTGGCCCTGTATGTTATCGGTGCTGAAATAGCCAAAAGGATCTTCTATATGAGAAATAATATGCCCGATAGCCACAGCCATTTATCTCCGGTGTAACTTACGGGATTCTCCGTACAGCCGCAACAATCCACAGTCATAGATCATATTTACGGAAGGCAAGGTACTTGGGGTAGTCGATGGCAAATGTAAACACAGCCGATAGTCCGAACACAAACAATACTTCCGGCGGCGTCAGAGCGGGTATTATCCAACCATAGATGCCCAGTATATAAAATATGACAAGAGACATGATGGTGGCCATCAACAGTTCTGTTCCCGGTCGGGATGACCAGAAATGCCGTCTTTCCCTCACGATATAAACTCTAAACAGGCTGGTAAAAACGAGTGTCAGCATGGTAAATGTACGCAGCTGTTCAAAAGGCAATCTGAAATAATGGCTGCCGACAAATAAAGCTAAAGCTCCTTCTCCAACCAGCAGGATGCCAATGATAAGTGATGCTAAGGTTATATTCCGTACATTCCATTTATTAGGGCTCGCCGTGTATTCTACATTATCGGTAGCCAGGGACATGGTAACAAAATCGTTGGCAAAGATCAGCAGAACCATGCCCAGCAGAGAAACAATTATATCACGGAACCAGAAGTAACCAATTGTAAGCAGGCCTATGACCTGGATGACTTTTGTTACCTTATTTATTACCCAGGTAAGCATCCTTTGATAAATATGCCGGCTCGTCTTTATTGCTTCGATGATCACCGCCACCCCCGCTTCGGTCAACACCATGCTTGCCGATGCTTTGGCCACGTCTGTTGAGTTACTTACCGCTATCCCCATCTCTGCCTGCTTCAGTGCCGGAGCATCGTTAACCCCGTCACCGGTCATGCCTGTCATATGCCCCTGTGATTGAAGCAGTTTTACAATGTGGTATTTGTCCTCAGGGTATATCTCGGCAAAACCATCCACTTCTTCAATAACCTTCATCTGCCCGGCTTCTTCCATCTTTCTGAATTCATCCATCCGGATAATCCTGTCGCCAATGGATACCTGTCTGGCTATTTCCCTGGCTATAGCGATATTGTCTCCGGTAAGCAGTAACGGCTTCACACCCAGTTCCCTTGCTTTTAAAACCATATCTTTTGAGTCCGGGCGCGGAGGATCGTTCAGCGATATCAACCCCGCAAGCCGCAGATTGTCAGTACCTTCAACCGACGTTGCCACACAGAGAGTTCGATATCCCTTTAGAGACAGCTCCTCAACCTTCCGGTTGGCGTTTGCCTCTGTTACCTCATCGAGGTTCTGGCAGAGCGACAGAACCGTCTGGGGTGCGCCTTTAACAACTCTGAACTGCACACCCTTCACTGCAACGATAGCTTCTGACAGCTTGGTTGAAGGCTCAAAAGGAGTGAACTTGACCCGCTCAAAAGCGTCCAGACTAATACCGATTTCTCCGGCATAATTCAGCACCGCCATATCTATGGCATCCTTCCCATCTTTCTGAGAAGCAAGACCGGCAAATGTTATCACATCCTGTATGCTGTACCCGCTAAAGGGCACAACTTCGCCCGGGGACAGCCTGTTTTGGGTTATGGTCCCTGTCTTATCAAGGCAAATTACATCTATCGAGGCCGCATCTTCTATTGAATCCAGCCTGGTTACCAGAACACCCTTCTTTGCCAGTTCGCTGGCCCCCACCGATTGGACAATCGTCATCACCGCCGGCAGAGCAACCGGTACGGCTCCCATAAGAAAAATGACGGCAAATGTTAATATCGACAGGAAATCTGTACCAATAAGCGCCGCATAAGCAGCAACAAGAATCAATGCCCCGACACCCAGGAACATCATATACTTGACTATGGCCAGCATTATCTGCTCCTGATGTGACTTCGGCCTGGCTATCCTGACGAGTTCAGCCGTTTTTCCGAAGTAGGTGTTCACACCGGTGTTTACCACCACGCATCTCGCTTCGCCACGACTTACAATCGCGCCGGCATATGTGATCGATGATTCCTTTAAATCTATCGGCATTGATTCACCCGTCAAAACCGACTGATCCACCGAAATGCTCCCCGATATAACTTTAGAATCGGCCGGCACGATGTCACCCAGGCTAATAGAAATGATATCGCCGGGAACTATATCCCTGGCATCTATATTCAGCCATTTACCGTCCCGCAATACACGCGCCCTGATGGCCAGCCGCTTCTTTAAAGCAGCCAGGGCTCTTTGCGAACTGTGCCACTGCACCTGGCCGATGACGGTGTTTATCGTAAGAAGAGCAAATATTATCCCCGCCTCCAGATAGTGTTTCAGGATAATTGAAAGTATGATGGCCAGCTCCAGCAGCCACGGCATGGGTCCCCAGTAACGTAACAGGAATTCAATTAATGGGTTCTTTTTTTTCTCGACGATCTCGTTGATCCCGAATATTTGAAGCCGCCTTGCAGCTTCGGAGCCGGTTATCCCATTCACGGAGCTGTTCAGCTGAACAAGAGTTTCCTCAATTGAGATGGCCTTATATTCCGATGTATTTTTGCTCGGTAAGTCAGCGCTCATCTGCATATGCAAACGCCGGAAAGGTAAAGGTATAGAATACCTACAGGATATAAGCGGACACGTCTCCAACCACCCTGCAGGTCATATATATTACATGGGCGTGTCCCGCCTGCACGGCCTATGCTTCCCCTATTGAAAGAATAATTTTCGACGAAGCTACCGCTATTTTTTGGTCCCAATCTTATAAAGAGCCCAAATGATCAACAGGTATGCAATTAACCTCAGTATTACCAGAAATATGGTCAGTCCTGCTGCCAGGCCGAGAAGATTGATAAGATGGCTGATGGCAAACAGCAAAAATGCAATGCCAATATACAGCGGCTCATTGCCCTTCTTCTTACTGTAAGCCCAGATACCCAAACAGAAAATGACCACACTCAGAATCAAATTCACCAGTGCAACAATGTCCACTTCGTTTACCCCCTTTTCTATTCAGCTTGATAGCTGAAATCGTTCTGAAATCGACCTGTATTTTAAGATTGCTAATTCTATCACCCGACCGTTAACTTATCAATAAACCCTTGCAGTCGGTCAAATTTCCCAGAATGCAGTGGAGTGAATTTTTAAAAATCCTATTAGAAAAATTTAACATCAGACAGACTTTCAAAAAAGATGCAAAAACACAAAAATCCCGGGTGTATAATATTGTGGAGATGGCACAAAATATATATACCTGGCAGTACAATCGTCCCGGATTAACTGAAACTGAATCATTTACCATACCTGCACCTCCGAAAAATCCGGGCGCATATTTCGACAGAGTGCTCTATGAGATCCAATGTAAGAAGCATTGTATGGCTTATGATAAGCAGGGAGAAAGTATAAAATGATAGGGGCTATCGCCGGCGACATCATCGGGTCTGTATATGAATATCATGGCATTAAAACCGAGGACTTCCCGCTGTTCATTCCGAGGTCTCATTTCACCGATGACACCGTCCTGACCGTTGCGGTTGCCGACAGCATCTTGACCGGCAAAGGATACGCCGAGGCATTCAAGGAATGGGGGCGTTTATTCCCCCACGCCGGGTACGGTGGAATGTTCAGGCGGTGGCTCAGTTCGGATGATTATTCTCCCTATAACAGCTACGGCAACGGATCGGCAATGAGGGTTAGCCCCGTCGGGTTTGCTTTCAGCTCACTGGACAGAGTTCTCGAAGAGGCCGGTAAAAGCGCAGAAGCCACACATAATCACCCCGAAGGAATCAGGGGTGCTCAGGCGGTGGCTGCAGCTATTTTTCTTGCTAAAACAGTCGGAGACAAAAGAGAAATTAAAAAATTTATCGAATCCAATTTTCACTACGATCTCAATGAGACACTGTCCGATATCCGCCCGCATTACCGCTTTAACGAAACGTGCCAGGGCACCGTACCGCAGGCGATCATAGCTTTTCTGGAATCAAATGATTATGAGGATGCCATCCGCAAGGGTGTATCACTTGGCGGCGACAGCGATACCATCGCCTGCATAGTCGGTGGTATCGCAGAAGCATTTTACCAGACAATACCGGAATATATCCTCCAGGAAACAAGACGCCGCCTTGATAATAGACTGCTAACTGTCATCGACTTATTTAAGAGCAGATTCGGATAGCCGGTATGACAATTCTTAATCCAGCTTCCCGACAACCCGAAAAAGAGCTGCCGAAAATCCGAATTAATGAGGCAATAAACCCATCGACTATCCTTCAACTTCGATTGAGGTTATAAACTGAACAGCGTTAAAATATCCGGTAAAACTCATATTTTATATTTTCATAATGTAAACGGCAAAGACCAGTTTGGAAACTTAACGTTAAGGTAAACATTGCAGGCCGGCGCCAGACTGGAAAAATCACCCTGTATCAGGTCAGTGTTGCGGCCAAACAGGTGCAGTCCGGTCCACTCACAGGGTCTGTAACAGAAATCGGCAGCAGCGCTGTGTAGCTGCTCGGTTATTCTGACTGATCTTCCAGTTGAATAAATATTTCTATATATGAAGTGAAGCCGCTATCACGACTGAGAGAGGCATTGCTGACAGGTTTGCAAATGTCAGGTACAGGCAAATGCCTCCTACCGCTGTGGTTTGCTTTCTCTTAGCGCTGGTGAACGCCTCCTTCAGCGTTTATTTTCAACAGAAAGAGTACTCACTGACACTGACTATTTCTAAACTTTTTGAGTGTACCTTTATCACCGAAAACATAATTACTGTATCGCTGCCTCTTGGCTTATCATCTTATCCAGGGACTGTAGAATTTGTATCAGATACAAGAGAACACACCCGTTGGCAAAAAGAACTACACCAACAACCAATCCTGGGAGGAATTGAGAAACCAACATGGATGATCCAAACAGAATTGACAGGCATGCCATGACTATTTGGGTAAAAAAAAGCTTCCGCAATATCGGAGGGGCCTGGCTAATGGATTTTTGTGTTTTTTTCAGAAGAGGTAAAAGTGTCTTCACCAAATTAATAACACCACCGAGAATATTCAATACTCCAACGAGAACAGTCAATGGTTTTACCAGAATTTCTGGAATAATACCGGATATAATCCCAAGTGCCGCAAATAAAAGTCCAAATATAATCACCAGCCAGTTCCGGGGAAAGGGGCCAATGGGAGTACTTCCTGACGCCAGCATCTGGATAGCAAAAATAATCATGAGCAAGCCTAGCTGGGCACTTCCTGAAAAAGGGAGTTGGCCCAGACTGACCGGTATTAACAGCGCCCCTAAAAGCAGCATAAAAACACCGGTTATCAAAAGCATCATTTTATCGGAAGAAAGTTGAACTGTTCCCTGATTGACGTTCTCCGCTGCTGGATAGATCAGGTAAATTTTCCGAAGAACAAAAGCCAGATAAATGATCGCCACCCCAAAAATCAAAGCTACCGCTGCAGTCATAGCTATGTTCAGTAATTCATGCACTAAAATGAGGACCCCAACTACTATCGATAAAACATAGACGGCCACACATACAATAATCAGGTGCTGGAAAATGCCACCATATTTCAGCCACAACCTGAGTTTTTCTTTTGAAAGAAACATCTGGAGAAGAAGCAAGAGGCCTCCGGGGGCAAAACAGATAAACAGCAGAATGCGCGGCAGCCAGCTTAAAAGGCCGGGGATAAAGCAGGTCACAATTCCCACGGCTGCAATGATGACTCCAACGACAATTAATGGTACGGAGCGGTTCATGTCGCCGAAGGGTGTTTTCCCCAGAGTCACTATCTGCAGGGCAAAGATGAACAGAAGCAATCCATACAGACCATTTTCATAATAAGGAAGCGCTCCGGTGGATACTGGAAAGAGCAATATACCGGTAATGAGCATCATTAAACCGGCAATCAACAAAATCGCCGCCTCCAAAGGAAGGCCGACTTCATTTAAGATTCGATTTTTAGCCATATACCAACCTCTAATAATATGTCCCCTTTGTGCGGTAGTTCTCCCGGCGTTCAGCTGCGATACTGCGAGCCATCTTATCAAATTCCGGGCGATTCAGCCTGTATAACGCAGCAAAATCCCTCATCTTTTGCGGGAATATAATAACCAGCGTTTTTTTCTCAAGCTCCTGAAAAATATAGTCCACCGCTTCGTCAACACTGATGGAATCTGGCGGTGGCGCCATATCTCCAAAAATAGGCGTCCGAACGTTGCCGGGACAATATACGCTAAAATTTAAGCCTTCCGTTTCCAGCTCATATTGCAAACACTCGGTCATTGATATCACTGCGCTTTTACTGGCCGCATATACCGCCTGATACGGTACAGGAATAAGCCCGGTGACGGAACCAGCATTGACGATGTGCCCGGATCCCTGCTCCCGCATTATAGGTATTGCAGTATAGGTGCCATACACTGCACCCCAGAAATTTAGGTCCATGATAAATTTCCAGATTTCATAGGTAATTTTTTCAGTCGGATATGTCATACCCATTCCGGCATTGTTGAACACAAAGTCAAGATGACCGTCAAAAGCCTTGGCAGCATGAATCACTTTTTCGACCTGGTCCAGCTTGGTAACATCTGTCAGTTGGGGAATGACCTTCCCGGGATATTTTTTGTTTAGCCGCTCAGATTCTCTGGTGAGATTCTCTTCCTTTACATCACCCATGAAGACAGCCTTTGCTCTGTTAGCAAGTAAGTGCTCGGTAATGCCCAGGCCTAAACCTGAGGCAGCACCCGTCACCACCGCCACCTTGTTTTCAAAATACCCGCTCATATAACTTCTCCTTTCTTTATGATAGAGTTCTCGAATCGCTGACGTTGAGCTTCACCATACCCCTTGATAGCATAGCATTGGTGTATTTCACTACCGGTAAGTCGGCCAACGCTGCGATAATATTATGTTGCAGCGGATGTTGCTCGGGGGTTAGCTTTGTCCAGCGGATACTTCCTTCACCATTCCAGGCCTGTTTTACGTTCATTTCCTGGGGGTAAAGGGTAGCCTGGCTCAGGGCAGCCCCTCCCTTCCCGATATTGGGTAAATAACGCCAGCTAAATAGATTGACCCTGGAATTCTTGTTTATTTGCTTAATAACCTGCGGTGGTAATTCATTCTTTTTGTTCATATCGATCTGAAGGAAGGTGCAGCTTTCATAGCTGGCAGCTGTGAACCAGTGATCACCCACATGACGCTCACTGGCGATATCGGCAAAAATCTTGGGAACACCATCCTCTTCTCTTCCCCCGATAATGGGGCAGGTTTTATTTTCCCAGACCACCAGAGCATAGTCACCGGAAATTTCCTCGGATTTTCCCTTATACTTAACCGGAATAGAAACCTGAATGAGCCGGTATTCACCATTGGACATCCATACTACTTCGCGGGAGTTGCAATACATAACGCTTACTATAGGTTCACGTAGTTCAAATACTTCGGGCAGGTATTGGACCAGTGCTTTCGGATCAGTTTCGTATTGAACAATAATAGTCAACGTGTCCTCATGTACCACACTCCACGGATAGAATGGCGCTCCTCCAAAATGAACCGGCATCTTGTAAACATAATCGTCTTTAAACTTAAATTTACCTTTCATATTTCGCCTCCCTGCAGAAATTTTTTATTATTGAGATTGCAAAAAATCTCTCAAGTGCATTTATGAAAAGAAAGCTGTAATGCATTTTACAATCAACAAGGTGACAGTTTAGTTTTTCTAAAAGCCCTTCGTTTGTAATAATTGACCCGCCCCCATCAACGCTATCGCTGGCTACTTCGTTGTCTAGCCTAAAATGGCCTCCGGAGTGAGCCCGTGATTGGTGATTTATGGTATTTTGAGGTCAGATTTGATTATACCCTTTCCGCCACTGGTTAATCAATACCTTGTACTGGTTCAGTTGATGTCGGACACTTTCCTCCTTATCATTTTACTAAAGTTCTGCTCCAGATACTTTTTGGGTGTGGGATAACCAAGTGATTGATGAGGGCGAACAGTATTATAAATGTATTCCCATTTTAGTAAAGCCTCATTAAGCTCA
>DAOTVU010000063.1:0-10750 GCA_034436215.1 Dehalococcoidia bacterium | reverse complement strand
GAAATCGAATATCTGAAGCAGCGGAGAGCGAAAGCACTTCAAATGGGCGGCCCCGAGAAAGTTGCACGCCAGCATAAGCTTGGTAAGCTAACTGCCAGAGAGCGGATAGATCTACTCATGGATCCTGGCACATTTCAAGAATACGGCCTTCTGGCGAATCACCAGAGCCATCGCCCCGAAATGGCAGAGAAGGATGCCCCTGCAGACGGCGTGATAACAGGCTTCGGGCTGATCAATGGGCGGAGGGCTGGTGTCGTAGCCGAGGATTTTACAGTAATGGGAGGCTCTGTAGGCATAACCCACGGCCTAAAGAAAATGCGCATGACCAGCATAGCCACGCAGGAAAGAGTGCCGCTTATATGGTTGCTGGATGGAGCAGGAGCACGTGCTGAGGAATTCATCGCAGAAGGCCTTCCCATGGTTACCCATTTCATCAATATAGCCAGAATGTCTGGCATATCTCCTTCAGTCGGTATAGCTATGGGCCCCTGCGCCGGCGACTCTTCGCTGGTAGCAAGCCTGCTCGAATTCATCATCATGACCAAGAAAGAGGGAATGCTGGCGGCAGGCGGTCCGCCTGTGGTATTTAGAGCCACAGGAGAAGTTGTCTCAAAGGAAGAACTGGGTGGATGGAAAGTACACTGCATCGAATCGGGGGTCGCAGATAACGCAGCCGATGACGACGTCAGTGCAATTCAAATGGCCAAACGTTACCTATCCTACCTCCCCAACAGCGCATATGAATATCCACCATACAGCGAACCCGATGACGATCCCGATCGCATGGAAGAGGAACTACTAACAATTATACCGGACAATGCATCTATTCCGTACGACATGAAGCGGGTTATCAATTGCATAGTGGATAAAGGAAGTTTTTTTGAAATAAAACCCGATTTTGCACAGATGATGATCACCGGTTTTGCCCGTATGAACGGTCACCCTGTCGGAATCATAGCCAATCAGCCCAAGGTATTTGCAGGAGCTATTACAGCTAAAGCCGCCATGAAAGAAAGGCATTTTATTGACTTATGCGCATCCTATCACTTACCGCTCATATTCCTTGTTGATGTCCCGGGTGTAATGACCGGCCCGGATTCTGAAAAGGAAGCGGCCCTGCGTTTCGGGCTGGCAGTGGCCTATTCGCTTGCCTGGGCCGATGTGCCCAAGATAACAGTGGTTACACATAAGGCTTTTGGATTTGGCGGCAGCGCTATGTGTGGCTATGGCGCAGGCCAGACACTGACACTTGCCTGGCCCCGTGTGGATTTCGGATCTATCCCCGCGGGAGGAGGAGTCCTGGCAGCGCATAAAGCCGAATTGGAAGCCGCCGAAGATCCCGAGGCATTGGCCAGAGAGCTTGAGGAAGCCTATAAAAAATACACGGGCCCCTATCCCGCTGCGGCTACCTTCAATATCGACGACGTGATAGACCCCAGGGAAACAAGACCGCGGATTATCAGAGCACTGGAACTGGCCCTGGGACGTCGAACCAGCCCGCCACAACCCCTTACCCGTTGGGGGATAATGCCTTGATAGCCCCAAATAAAAAGCGAGCATTTGCTACAAGTACGAAATTTATTAAAATTATATATCAGAATGGCTCTGGCCATTACAAGCTTCGGCTATGTAATGGAAAACGGGAGGGTGGTACTGGATGGTCCCGCCGACAAACTGCGCGACAACGAAGATGTACGCGAATTTTACCTCGGCCTCAGCCAGGTTGGGGCCAAGAAAAGCTACCGCGAAGTTAAACACTATAAACGCCGTAAAAGATGGCTTGGATAGATCTTCTCAAATACCAGCTATACTCGTAAAAGATCGTAGACAAGCGCTTCTGAAAGTGGTATGATTTCGCCACATTTGGCAAATTAATATAATATATAAATTTGGTATAGGTATGCAGATAGGGGTAATAGCAGATACGCATGCACGACGACTCAGCGAGTTGCCCACAACGCTGGTGAATTCCCTTTCCCGAATGGATATGATCATCCACCTGGGTGACTTCCACTCGGTAGAGCTTTTTAACGATCTTAAGGAACTTACCGAATTCCACGGAGTAGCCGGCAATCACGATAAGCATATAGCCGGACTCCCGGAGAAAGATACCATACAGGTAAACGGCAAACGAATAGGCATCATTCATGGACATGGCTGTGTTTTTCCATTCGGATTCAAATGGGGACTGCTCAGCCAGTTTGAAGGGCCTATAGATGCCATACTGTACGGGCATACGCATGCCATCCGAAACACCATAGAGGAAGGCGTGTTGTTTTTCAATCCTGGTAGCGTAAGCGGGCGCTTTCCCGCCATGCATCGAAGTTACGGCATACTGACGATAGAAGATAACGGTATCAGATCTGAAATCTTAACACTTGAAGAAAAAAGATATTATTACCTCCACAAATGGATTAATCTGGCCAGTAGAGCAATCTCATATTGCTGTGGTCTGAATAAAAGCGCAGATACCAACATTTGATCACTACAATTTCACTATAATAAGATCAATTAAAAAATCCGCTCCAATCTGGCATAATTTAACCAGAGGTTAGCAGAGTTTAATGCCCGGCTTTCAGGCTGCACATCATCGCACAGGCATCGCCTATTTACCCCTCCACAGCGGGCGAGCCCCGGCCTGGCTCTTTTCACGCATGACCAGGCTGGCACGTGCAATTACAGTAGCCATAATTTCCGACCTTGGACCCGAGGAGATGTTGAAACGTCTTTCAGACCCGTACTGGTTCCAGGCTTTCGGCTGCGTATTAGGATTCGACTGGCATTCCAGCGGCATCACCACCACCGTATGCGGAGCCCTGAAAGAAGGCATTAGGGGCATGGAACCAGACCTGGGCTTTTTTATAGCCGGTGGTAAGGGTGCGTCGGCACTAAAAACACCATCCGAAATTGAAAATGCTTCTTCCTTGATAAAAATGGATCCTTTAAAGCTCATTTATGCCAGCCGCATGTCTGCCAGGGTAGATAATAACGCCCTTCAGGACGGTTACCAGCTATACCATCACGTTTTTTGTTTTACCAGGGAAGGGGCCTGGGCTGTCATCCAGCAGGGTATGAATGAAAAAAAACTATATGCCCGCCGGTACCACTGGCTGAGCGAGAAAGTAACAGACTTCGTCTGCGAGCCACATTCTGCTATTTGTACGGAGGCTGCAGCTTATACCCTCAATCTTGTAGCCGGTGAAAGCGCGGATGCCAGGCTGACTATAACCGAGATAACAAGAGAGTCCAGTCCAGATAAGCTAACGTCACAATTGAAAAAGCTAAAAGAAATCACTTTACCACACCGCCATAACATCGAACTTGCCGATATCAACCCCGATAGGTTGCACAAAATCTTTGTAAAAACCTATGAAAACCAGCCGCAAAACTTCGAGACATTGCTCGGTCTGGAAGGTGTTGGAGCAAAGACCCTGCGTGCTTTGAGCCTGATTTCCGAGTTAATTTACGGCGTTCCCTCAAGCTACAGGGATCCCGCCCGCTTTAGCTTTGCGCATGGCGGTAAAGATGGCATTCCTTTCCCCGTTGACCGTAAAACTTACGATAAAAGTATCGAAATACTGCATAATGCTCTTGAGAGGGCAAAAATCGAAGATAAAGAAAAGATAGAAGCGATCAAAAAACTCAGGCTCTGGATGTAAATGCGGCGATTCAATTACCAGCGAAATATATGATAAATACTGTTTCAGGCCCAATATCACCCGACCGGCTTGGAATTACCCTTATGCATGAGCATATGGTAATGGGGCCTTCCGGTTGGGATAGCGACGTCCACATTTACGGTAAAGATATAATTAAACTGGCGGACACCGTCGTTACAGCCCTGCTTGAAGCTGGAAGTTACGGTGTAAAAACGGTCGTCGATGCCAGCCCTTATGATCTGGGTCGCAGTATAGAACTGGATAAAATAGTGGCCGATAAAACAGGGATAAATATCGTCGTCGCAACAGGTATGTATATGCAACCCCATGATATTCCGCCATCCAAAAATGAAAAAGATATCATAGACCAATACTATCAGAGATTCATGCGGGAATTAACCATCGGCATCGGCGATACCGGCGTTAAAGCCGGTATCATCAAAGTATCCACCAGCCGCAAACGCATTTACCCGCTCGAAGAAGCCGTCTTGAAAGCCGCGGCACATGCTTCGCACGATTCTGGAGCACCGATAATCACCCATACAGAGGATGGAACCATGGGGCCCCAGCAGGCCAATGTTTTAATACAAAATGGTGCAGTTCCTGGCAAAGTAGTTATTGGCCATGCGTGTGGAAATGCCAATCTGGAATACCATGTAGAGATTCTGGAAAAGGATGTCTATCTGGGATTTGACCGATGGGGTGTGGGAATTATATATCCGGACGTCATGCGTAAAGCCACAATTATCGGCCTGCTGGGGATAGGATTTGCAGATCACATCGTACTTTCACATGACCACATTTCCGAGTGGGTGGGCCAGAGACCACAGTTGCCCCCGTTCATTAAACCACTCATGTCAAACTGGTCCTATGCGCACATCTTTAAAAATATCATTCCCCAGTTAAAAGAAGCCGGCATCACAGATGATCAAGTCAACACTATGCTTGTAGAAAATCCGCGGCGCATATTTCAATAATATTGAGTGCCGTGCTATACTGGCAGTACTTCCTGAAATATATTTATACATAATATAACTGATCTTCTGAAACAGCCATGAGAACATGGTTAAACGAAATCTTTCTCACGCTTCTGATGCTCTTGGCCGCAGGATTAGCCTGTGCAGCCGAACGGCCGATGTCAACTGCCCGATTTGAGGTGGTTGCATTGAATGTCTCTCCTTCAATAGTAAGTACCGGTGATGAACTCACAGTAACAGCAGAGGTAGGCAATTACGGTGATCTACCGGGCAACTTTGAAGAACCCCTGCTGCTGGATGGCAAGCAGGTCGATTCCCGGCTGATAACGATACAGGCAGGTTCTGTTAAAAGTATCATTTATAAAATCTCGCCTGTAGAGGCCGGTCAACATACACTTCAGCTGGGAAGTTCGAAAACTTCATTTACCGTTAAAGGCTCGATTGAAAAAGAAATAGAGCTTAAATACGATAATGGAAAGATAAGGGATGCCCTCTGGGCCGGATATAACGGAGGTTTCCTCACTGTTTTTGAGCCACCGGTCAAACCCTTTGCCATCAAGACGGTACGCATCTGTGGCGGTATATACGGGACAGCCTGGGAGGGAACAAACTTTGAGCTGTTCATTCTTGATAAAGATATGAAATCAACAGTTTATGAGCAGCAATATGCAGTGGCTAAATTTCCGGTGCGGGGAGCTTTCCCTTTCCAGCCACCACTGTGGGTTGATTTCGATGTGACGCAGATCAGCTTTAACGACCGCTTCTACGTATATCTTTATACCAGCGCTAACAAACACCATGGCATTCATATAGGTGTCGATGATAGCACCGTAAATGAGCATTCATGGCTGGCCCAGGGCAAGCCACCGAATATAGTTACAGTGGAACCAACTTCACAATACCCCCCAACCATCTGGTACTCCGATATATCCAAACTAAACTGGATGATAAGAGTCGTCGGCACAGGGCTTTTTACACAGTAGAACCAATTTTAAATCCGGGTGATAAATATCACATACTATTTTTGAGTAAATCTAAAATAATTTGTTAGATTTTATAAAATATTTTATAATAAAGTTATATTCAACAGGCGCTGCGTGACACAGCGATAACGGAGGTTATACATGGATTTAAATAAATTTACGGAGAAAGCCCAGGAGGCAGTGTTAACTGCCCAGCAAAAGGCTGAAGAACGGCGAAATACTCAGATCGAAGCCGAGCACTTGCTTAGCGCTTTGATCGAGCAGGACGACGGCATAGTCCCACAGGTTCTGGAAAAACTGGGCATAAACCGGACTATAATTACACAAAAACTGAACGGGGAACTGGATCGCCTGCCAAAAGCATACAGCCCCACACAGGTATATATCTCATCCGGACTCAAGCAGGTACTGGATGCCGCTCATGATGAGGCAGCCAGACTCAAGGACGAATATGTAAGCACCGAGCATCTCCTCATAGCCATGGTAGATGGCTACAACGGACCTGCTGCCGTGTTACTTAAAGGAGCGGGTGTGAGCAAGGACCGCATATATCAGGTGCTGGCTTCCATTCGAGGAGGGCAAAGAGTGACCGATCAAAACCCTGAGGGCAAATATCAGGCGCTGGAAAAGTACGGGCGGGATCTTACCGAGATAGCCCGCCGCGGGAAACTCGATCCGGTCATCGGCCGTGATGAGGAGATCAGGCGGGTAATTCAGGTGCTTTCCCGCAGGACTAAGAACAATCCGGTCCTCATCGGCGAACCGGGCGTTGGTAAAACGGCCATTGTTGAGGGTCTGGCCCAACGTATTGTGAGGGGAGATGTACCCGAGGGGCTGAAAAATAAGAGGATAATCGCTCTGGATATGGGCTCTCTGGTAGCCGGGGCAAAGTACAGGGGAGAGTTCGAAGAGAGGCTCAAAGCCGTGTTAAAAGAAATACAGCAGTCGGAAGGCAGGATCATCCTGTTTATCGATGAACTCCACACGGTGGTAGGTGCCGGGGCGGCTGAGGGCGCAATGGATGCCTCGAACATGCTAAAGCCCATGCTGGCACGTGGAGAGCTGCACTGCATCGGTGCTACCACACTCAATGAGTACCGCAAACACATTGAAAAGGATGCTGCTCTTGAAAGGCGTTT
The DNA here is from genome assembly GCA_034436215.1 of Dehalococcoidia bacterium. Classification (GTDB taxonomy): domain Bacteria; phylum Chloroflexota; class Dehalococcoidia; order GIF9; family UBA5629; genus UBA6808. Next base: position 3,992 of record DAOTVU010000063.1, on the reverse strand, counting down.
CCAGCCGGTAATGGTAAGCGAACCATCGGTTGAAGATACCATCTCAATTCTACGTGGACTGCGCGAGCGCTATGAGGTTCACCATGGTGTTCGCATCAAAGACTCGGCGCTGGTTGCGGCTGCCGTTCTTTCACATCGATATATCAGCGATAGGTTTTTGCCCGATAAAGCCATTGACCTGGTAGATGAAGCCGCTTCCAAGCTCCGTACCGAGATCGACAGTTTGCCCGCCGAGCTTGACGAAGTTGAGCGCAGGATTATGCAGCTTGAAATAGAGCGGGAGGCACTGAAAAAGGAAAAGGATTCCGCCTCGCGCGAGCGCCTTGCCAACCTTGAAAAAGAACTGGCCAATTTGAAGGAGAAAAGCCAAGCACTCAAAGCCCAATGGCAGATGGAAAAGTCGCTCATCCAGGAACTACGGCAGTTGAAGGAAAAATCCGAGCAGGTAAAGCATGATATCGAAGCGGCCGAACGGGCTGCTAATCTGGAGAAGGCGGCCGAACTCAAATACGGCACACTGGTTCAGATTGAAAAACAGATCAGGGAAAAGGAAAAACAGCTTTCGGAAAAGAAGGGGCAACAGTTGCTCAAGGAAGAGGTGGATGAGGAAGATATCGCCGAAGTTGTCAGCCGCTGGACAGGCATTCCGGTCAGCCGCCTGATGGAAGGAGAAGTGCAAAAGCTGCTGCATATGGAAGAAAGGCTGCACCTGCGCGTTATCGGTCAGGATGAGGCCATCAGCGCAGTAGCCAATGCAGTCAGACGAGCAAGGGCAGGAATTCAGGATCCCAATCGACCGCTGGGTAGCTTCATCTTTCTGGGCCCCACGGGTGTTGGCAAAACCGAGCTGGCCAGGGCACTGGCTGAATTTCTGTTCGATGACGAAAAGGCTATGATCAGACTAGATATGTCTGAGTACATGGAAAAGCACACTGTTTCCCGCCTGATCGGCGCACCTCCAGGTTATGTGGGTTATGATGAAGGCGGCCAGTTGACCGAGGCTGTAAGACGGAAATCATACTCGGTGATTCTGCTTGATGAAATCGAAAAGGCGCACCCAGATGTCTTTAACGTACTTCTCCAGATACTCGACGATGGCAGGCTGACCGATGGTCACGGAAGAACCGTCGATTTTAAGAACACAGTCCTCATCATGACCAGCAATATCGGCAGCCAGTATATAGCGGACCTCAGACCGGGACAGGAAAGTCAGATGAGAGAAAGGGTCCTGGGCGAACTTAAAAGGCAATTTAAGCCCGAGTTCCTCAACCGGGTAGATGAAGTTATTATCTTCCACCAGCTTACCCGAGATCAGGTGAAGCAGATAATCGATCTGCAGATAAACAACCTTAAGAAAAGGCTGTCTGACAAACATATAGACATAGAATTGAGCGACTCCGCTAAAGAGCTGTTGCTGCAGGAAGGCTATGACCCGGCTTATGGAGCACGGCCGATGAAAAGAACAATACAAAGAATGGTGCTTGATCCGCTGGCGGTCAAGGTGCTGGAAGGCGAGTTTAATGAAGGGGATACCGTTTTAGTCGATGCTGCTGAAGATCAAATCGTGTTTAAAGGCGGGCAAAAAACGCGCTAATAACTCCTGTACAGCACGGATGACAATAAGATTATTTGTCCCGGCGAATACCGGAGATGCCTCCCGTTCAACTATATTGAGGTCAGTCAACCGACAGGCGATAACATATTGCTCAAGCGTATAATGTTTCCTCTGGTACACAAATCTGATTCCCTGGCGACACATGATTTCATAATTGTCACCAGTTTATCAGAACCGGTTAAAATAATGTAAATGGGCAGGGACTATATTTGGATTTACTGGTCCTTATAACTTCTGGAACCGTGAACCAGTGAAACCGCCATGTCCTCGCAGATCTGTGTATAGCGTTCAACCGTATAGTTATTGCGGAAAGCCCATCCCTTTAAAACCCATGAATGGCTGATCATGTGTATATTATAGGCGGCTATATACGTATCACTCACATAAAAATCGCCTTTCCGACAACCCAATTCCAGAATTTCTTTGATAAGTGACACCACTTCCAGCTCGGCATCGGCTATCCTCTTAAGCTGTTCACCTTTAAGATATCGCGAGATCCTGTACCAGAAAGCGATAATATCCCGCAGCTCGTCCATCAGGCGTATCCTTTCCCGCACTGTTTTTCTCAACGCTTCCTCCGGTGTAATACTCCCCAGCTGAGAGCGAATGGTTTTAGCCAGCGTATTAATTTCGCCCGACAGTATTTCGCTGAAAATCCTGATGAAATCCTCTTTACATTTTATGTAGTAGTAGAGGGTGCCGATACCGATATGGCAGGCTTCGGCAATTTCCCTCGCAGTGGTCTGTGAGTAACCTTTCTTATTAAACAACCTCGCCGCAACTTTGGCGATCTGTCTGAGCCTTACCCGGGCATATCTGGTATTTCTATACATTCGGCCAAACCCGCATACGGTTTTAAATTTGCTCTATAAATTCAAATGCAATTTCGATCAGCCGTTTTATGATAAATACAGGATAAATTTTATTTCTTTAAAGTGTCCTGTATTATAATGCAATTTTCCGAACGTCTCAATAAATATGTAGCTAGAATGTGTAATACACTTTTTAGCTTGGATACACTACAGCTAAATTATTCCATCAGAATCGAGCTCTTTGAGAAAATCCTGTAGCTTTAAATATTTAAGATCGCGCTTTCGTAGCAGTTCGGCCTCGGTAAGTTCGCCGTAATCGTAAAAACCTCTACCCGATTTTACTCCCAGACGTCCTTCTTCCACCATCCGCTCGACTAAAGGATTATGACGACCATAGCTGTGAATGATGTCATTTACCACATCCAGGCCGGTAAAATCGAGGCCCTGAACGATTCCGGTGATCGGTATACGGACACCCAGTACACTTCTGGCTGCCATATCCAGCTCTTTCGGCGTTGCCCATCCATTCTGCAAAATCTCCCACATTGCGGATGTCATACCATTCTGAATCCTGTTTATCAAAAACGAGCGGATGAACCTCTTCAGGACCACCGTAGTCTTTCCCAACCGGTGCAACATCTTGACCGTAGATTCTATGGTTTCTGCAGAAGTTTCTTCTCCTGGAACAATCTCCACCAGCGGTATGATGTGCGGCGGAGCAAACCAGTGTGCAATTATCAGCCGCTCTGGCCTGACCACCTCTACAATGCTGAATATATCGATACCGGATGTATTACTGGCCAGTATAGCATCTTCCCGACAGCATTTACTCAGTTCTGAGAAAACCTGCTTTTTGACTTCAGGAATCTCACTGACTGCTTCAATTATATAACCAGCCCCTTCACACGCCTCCCGCAGATCGGTCATAAAGCTTATGCGGCTAACTATACCAGGTATTTCTCCAAATTCGATTTTACCGTATTCTGCCAGCGTCTCAAGGTTATACTGGATCAATATTCTGGCATGATTTAGCTTCGTTTCATCTAAATCAACGAGCCCTGTCGCGATGCCGCCTTGGGCAAATACCTGAGCAATTGAATGTCCCATAACCCCGGCACCCACCACAACCGCTCTGCCTATCTCTAACGCCATGTTTTTATTTACCCCGCTGATCTATATTACTATCGATCAGCCAAGAATTACCTTAACCGCAAAAACTGCAGAGGGAGATAGCCATCAGAAGGCATCTCCCTCCGAGTTAGCAACTATTAATTTTCAACCCGGCATTACGTGCGTTTACTTTCTCTCGTAATTGAGGTCGAAGGCGGTATCCTTCGACAGACTGCCGTAGCTGATGGTGGCTTTGCCCACCACGTTATAAACGCAGGGGCCTGCGGGCGCTGCATCCCATGCCTTATCCAGTGCTCCCTGTACAGCGTCTATCGTGCCACGGGCCTTGGCGTAGGCACCTACCACCGCTGCCATGTCGGCCGTGCCGGCCTTAATATCGTCAACTGTCGGGCCTCCCTTCAGAGTAGCATATATGCCCAGTGCGGGATAGTCCC
>DAOTVU010000062.1:0-8359 GCA_034436215.1 Dehalococcoidia bacterium | reverse complement strand
TAAGCGTCCATAACATATTGGACTTTTTGGAGGGGGTTGAGAATTTGTCTATATAATACCTGAGTGGAGGGATGTTACCAATACCTATATGGGCCTTTTCGGTATTGTATAATATTAGGTAATCCATTAGCTTGCGATTGAATTCGTATATGTTGTCAATCAGATCGATGTGCAGGTCTGCAGATTGCTCCTGGACAGTCCTGTTGAATCTTTACAGGCAGCCATTTGATTGAGTATGCCTGGGATAATTATAGATATGGCCTCCCGGTTTTCACCCCGGTCAGAGTCCAATATGTTTCTGAACTTTTGCAAATTATAGTATCGATATTGCCTCGGGTATTTCTTTGTGTCATACTACTTGATAAATTCCATAGATATGTGAGTTATGGAATATAAAAAATTCTACAGCTTGGCTGATATAGAGGGTAAGATAAGTCCTCACCAATCGCAGATTAAAGGTGCTTTAAAGCAGAGAGTTGACGCTCTTTCCTATGCAGGCGATGTTGACGCTATGGCAAAATATGTGGGTGGCTGGGTTGAAGAAGTCGGCGGGGATGGGAGCTGGTTAATAGGTAAGGAGATTTACCCGTGCGTGGTGATCTGGCTTAAATTTAAGCCTGCTGATAATGAATTCCCTGCCTCTCTCAATGCACTTTACGGTGGTGATAAAATAAATTCAGTCCGGGGAGAGGAATTGGCTACACTGACGATATCGATGGCCAATCAACTTCTTCGCTTCGTCAGGTTATATAATCCGGATATCGCTTTACCGGCCATCTGCTATAAAGTCTAAAAGGAGGATGACTTTTCCATGGATGATGAGCTTAAGGCATTCATCGACAGGAAATTTCATATCGATCCTATCGAGGGTGAGGATAAGGTATGTTCACTCCACGAGGCCATCAGCAGGAACGTCCGCGCCGGTCAATCACTCCACGTGGCCAATAAATGCGGTGCCCTTTTTTACCAGCTTTTGCGCGAATTCTGGGGCAAAAAGCCTGAATTTACGCTGATAAGCCCCTCGATGTCGGCCCATTTGCTGGCTCTGATCAGCGGTAATATGATAAGAAAGGCGATTATCAGTTTTGCCGGGAACTCATATCCTGCACCCGGCCCCAATCCCCTTATTCAAAAGGCCTATGTTTCCGGTGCGGTTGAATTTGAGAACTGGAGCATGCTCACAATTACCCAGCGTTTGATGGCTGGCGCTATGGGCTGGGAATTTATTCCCACCCGGTCGCTTATCGGCAGTTCCATGGCGGAAGAAAACAAAGAAGATTTTACTGTGGTGGAATCTCCCTTTGGCACCGGCGCTAAGGTAGGTTTATTGCGTGCATTAAGACCGGATATAACGATAGTACATGGTCTGGCAGCCGACAGGGCGGGTAATACGATATTGCCCTATCCACTGGGTGCTGATGCCTACGGTGCCTGGGCGTCGAAGGAAGGCACCATTGTCAGCGTTGAACATATAGTGCCAACCGACTACATACGGTCTAACTCCCATCTGGTACGGATACCGTCTTACATGGTCAGGGCGGTATGTGAAGTACCGTACGGAGCACACCCGGGGGGCGTATCCAATAGCGGATTACCTCAATATGAGGGATATTTCGACGATTATGAATTTGCTACGCTTATACGGGATGCGTCAATGGACGAATCCCGCTTTTTATCCTTTATACAGGAATGGATACTCGGCTGTGTTACACATGACCAGTATCTGGCCAGATTGGGAAAAGACAGGCTAAGATATCTTAAGGAGAAAGCCAAGCCGCACGGCTGGGTAGTGGAAGCTATGGCAACCATACCGTCAGTTGAATTTGAAAAAGAGTCCAATCAGCTGGAGCGGATGGTTATTGCAGGCAGTCGATATATAGTTGAGCTGTGCCGTAAAAAAGGATACCGTACCATACTGGCTGGTGTGGGGTTGTCCAATCTGGCAGCCTGGCTGGCTGCCTATAAATTGCGGGAAGATAAATATGATGTTGACCTGATTGCAGAAATCGGTATGTTCGGCTATTTGCCCAGGCCTTCCGATCCCACAATTTTCAGCATGCATAACCTGTTGTCATGTAAGATGCTTAACAATATAGAGACGGCACTGGGTGTGCTTGTCGGCGGTTCGGCAGGCAGTTGCCTTGGCGTTCTGGGCGCGGCCCAGGTGGATCAATTTGGCAATGCTAATTCGACCAAAATTCCCGGAGTGTTCTATATTGTGGGTTCCGGCGGTGCCAATGATGTGGCCAGCTCAGCGCGCGAAGTTATAATATTTGCATCTTCCGGCAAGGAAAGGTTGCCCGAAAGAGTCCCTTATATAACATTTCCCGGAAATAACATTTCCACCCTGATAACCGATGTGGGGATATTTGAAAAGATTGAGGGTCGGGATACCTTTACCCTGACGGCCTATATCCCATACGGGACTGCTATAAAAGAGGAAGAAGCTATAAAGGGCATCAAACGCCTTGTAGGCTGGGAAATGGATGTTGCACCCCAGTTGAAGAAAATAGATTTACCGTCTTATGAAGAAAAGATGTTGCTCAGGCTGTTTGACCCGCAGGGCTTTTTTACAAAGGGATAGCTACAATATTCGGCCGAACTCTTTTTTGAGCCGTTGAGCACTGAGATGGATCACCGTTGGCCTTCCGTGGGGGCAGGTTCGGGATTGAGGCGTTTGTTCTAGTTGCTTTATCAAACCCTGCATCTCTTCATGGCTGAGTGTTTGACCGGCACGGATTGCCCCGTGGCAGGCTATTGACCTGGCAGCAGTCTGTCCATATCGAACGGTGTCCTTTTCTTCGGCAAGTTGATCCAGCAGATCATATAGGGCTTCATTCAGATTTGCTCCACTGAGAACCGCCGGAACAGACCGGACCAGATAGGTGCGAGATCCAAATTGCTCAAGTTTGAATCCGAGAGCTTCCATCAGTTTTGAGGCTCTTTGCAACGTCTCTTCCTGTAAAGGGCTAACTTCGATGGTAAAAGGATCAAGCAGACCCTGAATATCCGGGTTTTTATCACCTTGTTGTGCGATTATTTTGTCGTAAAGTACTCGTTCATGTGCGGCATGTTGATCTATTAAATACAGGCCGTCTTCACCCTCGGCCAGTATATAACTGGCTGAAAGCTGACCCAATATACGGAGAGGAGGCAAGCTCGAGGAACCACTGAAGGTCTGCATCAAGGACCCATATATATCTGTGTTATCCGACATTTTGATGGACGTTATGGGTGCTTTATCCAAGGCATTTCTCAACGTTCTGGTGACAGCGTTAAAAATAAGCTGGTTATTACGGAATTTTACCTCGAGTTTGGCAGGGTGGACATTGACATCAATCTCCTCGGGTGGAAGCGATATATTTAATATGACAAGTGGATACCTATCCTTCATAATCAATCCCTGATAGGCTGCCTCAATTGCTTTGGCCAGAAGACTGTTGCGTACATAGCGGCGGTTTACAAAGAAGCTCAAATAGCTGCGTGTGGCTCTCTCCACACCAGGTGGAGTGGCCAGCCCCTGCAGAAAAATGAAGCCCTCAGTGCCTTCAAATTCCAGCAGCTTACGGCCCGTTTCAAGGCCATATATTTCACTGGCGACTGTTCGTAACTCGCCGTCTCCCTGGGTACGCAGCGTGATGCGTCCATCAACGGTTAGCAGGAACCTAACCTCGGGGAAAGATAAAGCATACTGGCTGACCACGTTAATGATATGTCCTGCTTCGGTTGAAGGTGATTTAAGGAATTTAAGCCTCGCCGGCAGGTTGCGGAACAGATGACGTACGGTTATTGTTGTGCCTTGGGGGCGGCTCTTTTTCTCCCGTATTATTATCCGACCATTGTCAAGCCTAAGGTAGGTAGCCGCACTGCTTTCCCCATCACGTGTAAGGATTTCCATCTCTGCCACAGCGGCAATGCTGGGCAGAGCCTCACCACGAAAGCCCAGAGTGTGGATATGTTCCAGGTCTTCAAGCCCGTTGATCTTGCTGGTGGCATGTCTCCTGATGGCCAATTCCGCCTCGGTGGCAGATAGGCCGCAGCCATTATCGATAATCCTCATAAAACCGATACCGCCGTTTTGTACCTCTACAGCGATCTCGCTTGCTCCGGCATCCAGGGAGTTTTCAATTAGCTCTTTTACTACTGAAGCCGGCCTCTCGATTACTTCGCCAGCGGCAATTTTGGAAGTTACCTCTGGCGGAAGGACTTTAATAGGCATATGTTAATTTTACATCATTTAAAAAAGCGATTAATCGCGTTATGGAAATGGGACTGCATGTGATTAGACTTAATAACCTGTGGTTAAAACATCCGACCCGAGTTGGGCAGGAAAATAAAACTAAAGTCACAGTTTATGATTGATTGATATTTGTATAATTTTAAAAAGTTAAATGTGAGGTTGTACTATGACATCAAATATAGAGAATGTGAAGTATGAATTATGGCTTAGCGAAACCGAAGCTAATGCGGGTGTTAATAAATTGCTTATTCGCAATGATAGGAGACTCGATGTGATAGTCCCCCCGGGAACCAGAGACGGCACAATGGTGAAACTGCCCAATGCCCTGCAGATTACCGATGGCAGGGCAGGAGATATCATCATCCTCATTAAAATTAAAAAAACGGCGGGGGTTGTAACGGTAGATGAGGGTAGTTTTGGTGGAGAAGTATTGAAGAGCGAATTGCCGGTAGTGGTGGATTTCTGGGCGCCATGGTGCGGCCCGTGCCGCATGATTGCTCCCGTGATGGAAAAGCTGTCCGCAGAATATGGTGGAAGGATAAAATTCTGCAAGGTAAATGTGGATGAAAATCCACAACTGGCGGCTGAATATAAGGCTATGAGCATACCCATGCTTGTATTCTTTAAAAACGGAGTGGAAATAGGAAGGAGTGTAGGTGCCTTGCCCGAACCAGTACTCCGTGCTAAGATACGTGAAATATTCGGGTAGAAGACATATTAGGGTTGTAAAAGATTAAAACTAATCAAATCTGGTTGTTTTCACCGTCAACTCGATTGAGGCGGTGATTATTATTCAGCCGATTATAATATATAAATAGTGGAAGAAGCAGAATTAGCGAGGTGTGAATATGTCGATTGTAAGGCAGAGGGTGATACCTGTACGTTCCAGTTTTGTAAATTCATTCATTATCCAGGGACAAAAGGCAATTCTGGTAGATACAGGGACGCCGGGCTATGAGAAACGCATTTTACATCGGATGGAAGAGAAGGGCGTTAAAAAGTCTGATATCTCGTTGATTATCATCACCCACGGGCACTATGACCACTTCGGAAGTGCTTTTATCCTGAGGGAGAATATCGGGGCACCGGTAGCCATTCACAGAGCGGATGTTGAATCGCTGAAAACCGGCATAAATCCGCCGCTTATCTCTATTGGCATAAAGGGCAGGATAATGGCCGGATTGACCAAATTGATGAAACCACCCCGGGTAAAAGGCTTTGATGCGGATATCCTGATTGAGGATGAAATGGATCTCTCGCCGTATGGAGTTAACGGTAAAATAATAAATACCCCCGGCCATACGGAGGGGTCTGTATCGGTTTTTATGGACGGTGGATGCATGCTGGTTGGTGATTTGGTCTGCGGTGGTCTTCTAAGGGCAAAAGCACCGGGCTATCCTTATTTTGGCTACGATCGCAGCATTATCTGCCAGAGTGTGAAGAAGGTACTCGATTATAATCCCAAGATAATCTACGCCGGACATGGTGGACCTTTTACAGTGGAAGATGTCCGGCGCAGATTTATGAGTTAATATTATTTCAGTTGATCGCGTGTGAAGTTGAGCACGTGTCGGGCGACGATCAGTGTATTTATCTGACCTGTTCCTTCGAAGATATCATTGATCTTGGCATCGCGCATGAACTTTTCAAACAGATACTCTCTTGAGTATCCCAGAGGTCCCATCAGTTCTACCGCTCTCTGTGTTATGAGTGTGGCGGCGCGTCCTGCTTTGGCTTTGGCCATAGATGATTCAAGTGCGTTGGGTATTCCGTTCATCATCATCCATATTGCCCTCAGTGTGAGAAGGCGGGCAGCTTTATAGTTTGCTTCCATCTCCATAAAATCACGTTCAAGGGCAGACTGCTTACTTCGGGGGGCTCCATAATTTATCCTGATGCCCTCCTTTTCCAGCACATCCCTGAGCATATCGAGGGCGGCACGCATGACCCCCAGCGCCATGGCAGCGACAATCGGACGTGTTGCATCGAAAGTAGCCATGGCTCCTTTAAATCCCTCGGTTTTTGTTTTAACCTCGGCTTTACCCAGGATATGATTGAAAGGGACACGGCAGTTATCGAATATGACTGTGGCGGTATCGCTGGCCCGTATGCCCAGTTTCCTTTCAAGTTTCTCTACGCGGACGCCGGGTGTTTTAGCCTCTACCACAAAGGATTTCATTCCGGCGCGGCCAGCCGATTTATCGATGGTAGCCCAGACCACAATTATGCCATCGGAAAGATCAAGGGCGCGGTGGCCGAAGGTGACGAATATCTTTTCCCCGTTTATTACCCAGTAATCACCATCGCGGACAGCAGTAGTGGTGATGGCCGACGTATCCGAACCGCAACCCGGCTCGGTCATAGCCATAGCACCCCATTTTGGTTTGCCCTCATTGAAGCGGCTGAGGAATTTTCCCCATTGCTCCTGTGTGCCTGCCGCAAAAACAGCTGCGCCTCCCAGACCGGGGCCGGGCATTGCCAGTGCCAGGCCGGCATCGCCCCAGCATAGCTCCTCAGTTCTTAGAGCCCCATCTATTCCCAGTCCCATCAGACCCCCTTCACCCCGTCTTTCCCACATCGTGTTGATTAAATCCCAGGGCTCTTCATGCTCATGCTCATCATAGTAGCGGCTAACAGGACGGAAATATTTCTCGGCTATCTCATGAGCCCATTCGACGGACTTTTTTTCCTCGGGTGAAAGCTCAAAATCGATCATTTTAAGTTACCTCCTTATACAATAGCCATGCCGGTAAAAATAGTAAAACCTCTGCCGTTGCGGAACCACAGTTCTACAGGGTTATCCCTTATGTAGCCATGGCCACCCATTATTTGAACGGCGTAGTCGGTGGATCTCATGACCATATCGGCTGCATACATCTCTGCCAGACTGGCTTCGCGTGTTGCATCTTCTCTTCGATCCAGTTTCCAGGCCGCTTCCCAATTCATCAGACGGGCTGCATCTATATCCATGGCCATTTCCGCCAGCATAAAGGCGATTGCCTGTCGGGAACCGATGGGTTCTCCAAAAGCGTGTCGTTCGCGAGCATAATCCCGGGCAAACTCCAAAGCGCCGCGTGCAACACCCACCGCCATGGCTGACAGGGCTACCCGGGATAGGTTGACCAGGCGGTTGAAATCGCAGCCATTGTTACCACCAAGCCGGTTTTCCAATGGGATAGTACAATCTTTCAGTTGAAGATGAAAGCAGGGTAATGCCTTGATGCCCATCAATTTGTCACGCTCCCCGATTTCCAGCCCCTCTTTACCTTTGTCCACGATAAAACATTGATTGGCCGTTCCCTCTTTAGCATAGATCAGCATAAATTCGGCTTCATCCGCCAGCGGTACATAGCATTTGGAGCCATTCAGAACATATCCGGTTTTTCTAACCGCAGTTGTGCTAAGTTCGGAAGGATCGAAATTATAACGGGGTTCAATAAATGCCGCCGTGGCAGCTTTAAATTTACTTTCACATAAACGGGGGAGATATTGTTGCTTCTGTTCTTCTGTACCCATTTCCACGATTGGAAGAATCGCCAGTGAAGGAGCCAGTATGTTCATGGCCATAGCAAGGTCTCCCCAGGCCAATTCTTCAGCTATCAGGGTTCCCGTGACGGCTGAATGTGCCCAGCCGGCCCCGCCGAGATGCTCCGGTATACAGCTTACAACCAGCCCCAGTTCCCATGAAGTGTCAATAATATCGGTCGGGATTTTACCTTCCTCATCGCATTCCCTGAATTTCTTACGCATGTAATCGTTGGCAAACTGTTTGACCGTATTAACAATCATTTTCTGTTCTTCGGTCGGGCTAAAGGAAATCATAACCTACCTCCTGTTAGTATGATGTAATCACAAAAAAGCCATTGTTAATTTATCACCGGCCGATTAGATAGTCAATCAATTGAAGAGCCTTCCGCGAAACGGGTAAATTTGATTGTACCATTATGGGGTTGCTGATGAGCTGCTACTTAAAAATATCTTATGGGGATGGTCTTTACCCTGGGGATGGACGTTTCCGCGGGATATACGCTGTTTAATAGTGTATTTTCACCGAATCAGGGCATACTTATCCTGATGTAACGAAGAACCTTAGCTTATCGTGCGGATGCTAACTCACAA
>DAOTVU010000061.1:0-56096 GCA_034436215.1 Dehalococcoidia bacterium | reverse complement strand
TCAATTTTAGAATTCACCACTATCCATACCATACCCCGTGCGCCGATTTCCGTAACTACCGGAGGAGCTTCAGATGTTACCTCAAGCACCGCCGTGCTCCACGGCTATCTCAACAGCATGGGGCCATACTCCGGTGTTACCGTGTGGTTTGAATATGGAACCACGGCATCTTACGGCGCAAAGAGCAGCCAGCAGACGCTTTTTAATCCCGGCCCATTCAGTATTCCGGTCAGCGGCCTCCTCCCCAATACAGGTTATTATTTTCGTGTCGTCGCACTTCCCCCGACCATCGGTGTAGCCGCAGTTTACGGCAGTCAGGAGCTTTTCATTACGCCCGGAGCCGCCGCACTCGACGTAAACACGGGAGCACCTACCAGCATAACCGCCACCTCGGCCACCATTGTTGGCTATCTGCAGTCACTGGGCGCATATCGCAATGCTTATGTCTGGTTTGAATGGGGCCCCACGCTGGGCTACGGTCAGACCACTCCTATGCAGACACTTTACGCACCCGGGGCTTTTAGTTTCACCCTGCAAAACCTAAATCCCGGCACCGCATACAACTACCGTGCCATGGCAGTACCCACTGTATCCGGTGGTACCACCGTCCACGGACTGAACGGCTCATTCACCACAACCTATGCACCCGGAATAAAGGTAAGCACCGGTACAGCCAGCAATATCAGCCCCGATTCCGCTACACTGAACGGAATTCTGGCATCCATGGGCATAAACAGCCGTGTAACCGTATGGTTCGAATACGGAACAGACACTACCCTGGGTAGTTCTACGCCACAGCAGGTACTCGACACGCCGGGCAATTTCAGCTACAGCATCCGCGGGCTCCGTCCCGGCGTAACCTATTATTACCGCTCGGCCGCATCTGCTGCCGGAAATAATTTCTACGGCCCGTACACCACATTTCAAACCACAGCCCCTTTGCCGGTTACGCTTTACACAAACCCTGCTTCAGGCGTCAGCAGCAACACAGCCACTCTGAACGCAAATGTCAGCTCAATGGGAAATATCCGTACCCTGCGTGTTTATTTTAACTTCGGAAAAGGAAATCAGCCCAGCACCACCACCCCTGCGCAGATACTCACATCACCGGGCTCTGTATCATACCAGCTAACAGACCTGACAGCGGGTACCGATTATGCGTTCCAGGCGGTAGCAGAAACACCCGATGGAGGCAAAATATACGGCGGGCTTGAATCTTTCACTACAGTCTCCACTTCACGGCTATCCGTTTCTACATCACCGGCTACCGGCGTGACTTCAACCACTGCCATTCTCAACGGGATCCTTGATGATTTGGGAAATGCCCCAAAAGTCCAAGTATGGTTTGAATACGGAACGACGGCTGACTTCGGCAATTCATCGGATGTACAGTCGATGGATAGACCGGGTACGTTCAGCTCGGTAATAACCGGTCTTGCTCCACAAAAAACCTACTATTACCGGTCGGTGGCACTGAACCCCACCGCCGGCGGACGCTCGATCACCGGTCCCGCCTCGATGTTCACAACTTCACCAGGGACTTCTCCCTCTCCGGAACCGGTAACGGGAACACCGGTATTTATCTGGTTCATCATAGGCGGTTTCATAGTAGTGATCATAATATTGATCATACTGCTGGCGAGCCGGAGATAATTTATCCCGCCTGTATCTGCGATGCTATAATTAATTTATTTCGCAGAGGATTTATTCTATGAAAGGCAAAATATATTTTATCGATGTAACCAACAGAGATGGCGTGCAGACAGCAAGGCTGAGCCTGTCCAAACTGCAAAAAACTATGATCAACATGTACCTCAACGAATTTGGCGTTTACCAATCCGAGTTCGGCTTCCCCACAACAAACCATGAAACAAACTACCTCCAGGCCAATCTCGAACTCGCAAAAATGGGTGTGCTCAAGCCCATCAGGCTATCCGGCTGGATAAGGGCTACCGTGGAGGATGTGGAAAAGGCATTTGAGATGGTGCCGCAGATCGAATATTTAAATATTTCCCTCTCGACTTCCGACCAGATGATACAGGGCAAATTCTCAGGCCGAAAATCACGGACCGATATCGTTGAGCAGATGGTAAATGCTACCGTGGCGGCCAAAAAGGCGGGGGCCGTATCTGTGGGGGTCAATGCCGAAGATGCATCCCGAACCGACCTGGATTTCCTGATCACATTTGCCGGAGAGGCTAAAGAGGCTGGCGCAGACAGATTTCGCTACTGCGATACGCTGGGCTACGACGACCCTTTTACAATTTACAAAACGGTGCACGAAATTGCTGGCAGGGTGGAGATGCCGGTTGAGATCCACTGTCATGGCGATCTGGGCATGGCGGTAGCCAACTCGATTGCCGGAGCCAGAGGCGTTGTAGACGCCGGACAGGATGCCTTCATCAATACTACAATCAACGGCATCGGTGAGCGGGCCGGCAATGCCGATCTGTTATGCTGCGTGCTGGCCATTATGAAATCCAAAGGTTTCGCCGGGCAATACGAGTTTGGACGACCGATAATATTAAACAAAGCATACAAGCTGGCAAAATATGCCAGTTACGCATTCGGCGTTCCCATACCCATCAATCAGCCGGGAGTGGGCGCTAATGCCTTTGCCCATGCATCCGGCATCCACGCCGATGGTGTGCTGAAAGACCCCGAGAACTACGAGCTTTACAACTTTGAGGAGCTGGGACGGGGAGAACCCGAAATTGTGGAAACCGGTCGGATGATATGTTCAGGCGAATACACGGGTATATCGGGATTCAGCCATATAATGGGCAAAATGGAGGTAACTTTTTCCAGTGCCAGCGAAGCCCGAAAGATACTTGAGCTGGTGAGATATGCCAATGTGGAAGCCCAGACACCGCTGGTGGAAGATGAGCTGCTCTTCATAGCAAAATATCCCGATATTACCAGAAAACTGCTCACGTTGACCCCTTTAGCGTGAAAACCGAGCTATTGCGATTCATAAGTCCACCTGTTTTACCATGTTTATTGCTGTGTTTTTGAAGGTATTAATTCTTTTCGTGCCTGATCGAATGCGGCAGTTACCCTGTCCACGGTTAAATTTAGCGACTGTGCAATCTCGCTGTACAGGGACGACATATCGGGCTGTTGATTACCCCAGCCACCTGATGGCGGGGTCATATTTTCCGAAGGCGGCTGTGGAGGTTGTCCCGCGGCACTGCTCCCGGCCGGTGCCTGTCTGTTGCCCATGACCTTCTTAACGCCCGCCTCATAGGCAGCAGTCAGTGATTCCGTAGAAACACCCAGTATCTCGGCTACTCTGGAAAGCAGCTTAGAACGCATTTCCTGCATATTTTGTCCCCGCCCCCGCTGTCCTGATTTCGGTTGAACGGAATTTTCCGATGCCTGCCCCGACGGTGTACCAGCTGTCGGCGACGCTTGTCCGGCGGAATTACCCGCCGTCTGCGCGGCACTGCAGGCCGGGGATATCACTGCAATCACGGCCAGCACAAATAGTGCAAACACAAATAGATGAGAGGTTTTTTTATACAATTCCATATACCTCCAAAAAATTTCAACTCAATCTTACTGGCAGATTGTTAAGCTATTTTTAAGAACGGGCTTAATAATTGCTTAATAATCGTATGTTAGGTTATACAGTGAGAGTCTGCGCCTCCTCTTTTTATAGAAGGTGCTTCTTTAGCCGGAGGAAGCACCTTCTCCTATTCCGGCGGCGCGGGTATACTCGAATAAAGGATATTATTTGCCTGAACAATATGCCGGAGTAAAATATCAGCGGTGGATTAAGAACAAGAAATGTCAAAAAAAACAATACTTGTTGTAGATGATGATGTCAGGACGGTTGACCTGGTTAAGCTTTACCTCCAGCGTGATGGATATAATGTAGTGACCGCTTATGAAGGAAATGAAGCTCTGGATAAATTCAGGGAAAGCCATCCTCATCTCGTGGTGCTTGACCTGATGTTGCCCGGAATCGATGGTCTGGAGATATGCCGGATTCTGCGGCAGGAGTCTGATGTGCCTATTATCATGCTGACCGCCCGCACACAGGATGAGGATAAGCTAAACGGACTCGACAGCGGTGCCGATGACTATGTTACCAAGCCGTTCAGCCCCGGCGAGCTTGCGGCACGCGTAAGGGCAGTCTTCCGCCGCCTGCCGTCAGAGCGGGGCCCATCCGAAATCAGACACGGCAATCTGGTGATGAATTTCCAAAGGCGCGAGGTGTACCTCAATAACCGCCGGATCGACCTCACCGCAGTTGAGTTCAAAATACTGGCTGCCCTGATCAAAGAACCGGGGCGTGTGTTTGATCGAATGGAACTGATCGACAAAGTCTTCGGCTACGAATTCGAAGGCTTTGACCGCGCCATAGATGTGCACATCTTCAACCTCAGACGTAAGCTGGAGCCAGATCCTAAAAGGCCTGTTTATATAAAGACGGTGTACGGGGCAGGCTACAAACTGGCAGAGCAGTGAAATGAAGTATACCCTGCAGTTCCGTCTGATACTTTCCTTTACACTGGTTATCCTGCTGACCGTCGGGGCGGTTTTCTTCGTCATGTGGCAGGCTGCTACCATTCAGATACAGAAATATAATGAACGTGTGGAGCACATGGTCAGCGGCCGTATTCATTTCGTTATCGGCGACTATTATATCAACAACAATATGAGCTGGGACGGCATTCTGCCGGTGATCTCCAAATTAGCAGAGCAGTTCAATTACCGAATTATCCTGGCAGATACAGATGGAAAGATTATCGCCGACTCGGAAAACGGCACGTCGGGCACGCGGCTCGATCTGAATAAATTCAGCAGTCGCCTGATCACACTGCCGAATGAACCACAGAAATCGGCACCCGTCAGGCCCAGAGAAAATATGTCCCTTCCGGCACCCACACTCATTTTTTCCGGCCAGGCCTTCCCCGGTCCACCACCCGAGCCGCCTCTTCCAGACCTCAGCCAATCGCAGGTTGTCGGCTATCTGTTTCTAACGCCTCTGACGCAGTCGCCCGTCGGTCTGACAGCCCTGCAAATCCTTACCAGCGAGATGGGTCGGTATTTTATGGCAGGCGCCTGTCTGGCGGTTGCTGTGGCCATCATTCTAACCATTTTTCTATCCCGGCGTATACTGGCACCGGTCAAGTCACTCACACTGGCCGCCCAACGTTTAGGCAAGGGGGATTTTTCCCAGCGTGTGAACATTAAAGAAAAAAGTGAAATCGGCGAACTGGCAACCACCTTCAACCGTATGGCCGCCGATCTGGAGCGCGATGAGAAGCTCAGACGTGACCTGGTGGCTGATATCGCCCACGAGCTCCGCAGCCCGCTTACCAATGTACGCGGCTATCTCGAAGCCATCCGCGATGGCATTATTGTGCCCGATGAGCACACGGTCAACACCATCTACGACGAAACTATGCTCCTCTCAAGACTTATCGAAGACCTGCAGGAATTGAGTCTGGCTGAATCGGGACAGCTAAAATTGTACTGCCAGAATGAGGATATTGGCAATATCATCACACAGGCCATCACCGCCGTTATGGCCAAGGCTTCCATTAAGGACATAAAGCTCTCGGTTGAGCTACCCAACGGTCTGCCGGCAGTGTTTATCGATCGACAGCGCATCAAGCAGGTTCTGCTTAATCTGCTGACCAATGCACTCACCCACACACCTTCAGGAAGGTCAATCACGGTGAGTGCCGAACAGGTTGGCGACCATATTGCCGTTTGCGTGGCCGACAACGGCGAGGGCATCCCACCCGATGAGCTACCGTTTATCTTCGAACGCTTCCACCGCGTGGACAAATCCCGTACCCGGCTGACGGGTGGAAGCGGTCTGGGGCTCACAATCGCCAGATACTTTGTAGAAGCACACAAAGGCACCATCACAGCCTGGAGCGAGCCGGGAAAGGGAAGCCGCTTCACCTTCACACTCCCTGCAGTCGGAGCCTGATTTCCATTAAATAACCCGCAAGTCTATAATTATTGACGGCTCAACTCCGATGACAGTCATCAAAATAATTTCTTAACAATTTAATGTTAACCTGATCTAATTGAAACTTTTAATATGGCCATCCGTTTAACTAAATAGCATGAAGATCGACGTCAACCCCCAAAAGATATTTGCATATATAATTTCAGGCCTCATAGTCTGGCTGCTGGCAGGGTGTACACCGTCCCAGACAACCACCGGACAGACCCAGCCACGCATCGCTGCCGCACAGGCACGCACCGTGCAGGTAACCCGCGGAACGCTGGATATAACAGTGTCGGTGGACGGCAACCTGAACATGCCGCAGGCCTTCAACCTGCATTTCGGTGCGCCGGGCGATGTCAAAGACGTATATGTGAAGGAAGGCGACCGGGTAAAAGCCGGTGCCATTCTGGCGAGATTGGACGATACCGCCCAGAGGCTGGATATCAAGTCCTCCAACATCGGCGTTCAGCAGACCCTTAGCAACCTGTACGAGACCGTACCACGCCTGCCGCAGTTCCCGACAACTTTTTATGCAATATACAAGGATACTAACGGTAATCCGATATTAGATGATAGAGGTAATCCGATAATATTAGAAAAGCCGCGCTGGGACTGGGAATGGGATTACGTTGCACAGGACTGGAAGCATTCCGAAAGCATACCCGACAGCCCGTTCGTGGGCCTGCCGGTGGGCTATCCCGCCTACTACGCCAACTCAACGGCCATGACGGCCTACAACTGGGCAGTGGAAGAGATCGCCTCAGCACAGTCGCTTTTCCTTTCCGAGAACTACACGGCGGCGGCTTCACAGCTCAAAATAGCCTTGGCCGACCTTGAATGCAGTCTGAAGATACTGGAAGATGCCGTACTCAACCCGGCGTCGGGACTGGGCAACGTCCAGTCTTCGGTTCCCGAGGATATACCTGGCTACACCGCCTTCCAGATACAGCAGGACAACTCCTTTGCCGGCTATATGATCAATGAAATCCGTAACGCCATGAGCCTTATCAGGCAGGGGCAGGACAGCATCGTCAGCCTCCTTGAGGCCGCGACCGGAGGCAAAAAAGAAGAGGCTCAGCCCATTTTCAACAGCCTTATGGAACAGCTTAACCGCATCGGTCGTGCCGTAATGAACAACGTCAACGTCATCCAGGAGCGGAGCGACACCGAAGTTTACGGAAAGGATATCTCCAACTACCTCTACGGTGCCGCCAGCGATAAGCTCGATGCCGCACTGAAAGGCATCGAGAAGGACGGCGTCTCATCGCCCGACCTTGCCATCAATCTAACCATTGCCGAGCATTATATGAAGCTGTGCAATGCTATACTGGGCACCAACGATTATGTCCTTCAGCACGGCCTCTCATTGAAAAATGAAAACCAGTATAAGGTCGATCTGGAAAGCAAGCTGGTTGACCTCAGCAATAAGCGCGACGATTTCCTCAAAACCGTCATCATGACGCCGGTAGACGGCATCGTCGTCAGTGTGGCTGTAAAGAAAAACGATGTGTTGTCGTCTCAGGACTATTCATCCAAGGGAACCATCCAGGTGGTAGATACCAGCCAGATAAAATTTGTCGGGACGGTTGACGAGATCGATATCCTCAAGATAAAGACCGGGCAGAAGGCTGCTATCTCAGTCGATGCCATACCGGACAAGACGTTCGGCGGCAGGGTATCCTTCATTTCTCCTTACGGCACGGCCAGCACCGGCGGCGTGGTCAAGTTCAATGTAACCGTTCTGCTCGATCCCACCGACGTGGACCTGAAGGGAGGCTTAACAGCTACTGCAGATATAGCGGTTAAAAGCATTGAAAATGCCCTGCTACTCCCGGTGACTGCCGTTACCACTACCAAGGAAGGCTCATTTGTTAATCTGGTTGTTGACAGCACCGGCAAGACGGAGAAAAAACAGGTAACCCTGGGCGAGCAGAATCAGCTGTACGTGCAGATATTGAGCGGCTTGAAAGAAGGCGACCATGTGACCATCACAGAGCGCGCCACCGGCGTTACCACCAGAACCACCATGGCTCCGCCTGCCGGCGGCGGTGGTCCTCCGCCGCCCTAAAACAACCTGAAATGAATTCCAATGAAAAATAAAACGGTATTATATAAAAACTACGGGGGAAAAACAGTGTATCTGCTGGCGGTCGGCCTGGCATTGGCTGCATTGCTGCTCGCCGGTTGTACAGCCTCATCCGGGAAGACACTTACAGCCGGTCAGACAGTAGAAGTCAAGCGCGGCGATATTGCCATCGATGTGACCAGCGACGGTAATCTGGAGATGCCCAACCAGTTCGACCTGAAGTTCGGCACACAGGGACAGGTTGACCAGATCTTCGTTCAGGAAGGAGACGTAGTCAGACAGGGTGCACTGCTGGCCACACTGGACAACTCGGCACAGATAAACCAGATGAAATCCGCGCTTCTGAGCATACAGACGGCCAAAAACAACATTACTTTTGGCTGCGATACCGACCATTTGCCCTACTACTATCCCAACCTCAGCATACCGCGTCTGATGGAAGAGGCGCAGAAAGACATCAACGCATCTTTCAGCTATTTTAACCAGGGTGCCTACAAGGACGCCGGCTACTGGCTGGTCATGACCTATTTCGACATACAGGTCTGTGAAGATCTGATAAGGACCAGGCCCGATGCCGCTGTACTGGCAGGTGCCAAGTCCAACTCCATCTGGTCGCCCGATACCGAAGCTGGCAGTCTGAAAGAGATACCGGCGGACAGACAGGCCATTATCGATTATCTCCAGCAGTACCGCCAGAAACTGATAGATATCAGCAACGCCATGAAAGACGGCAAATATGCGGAGGTCAGGAAAAATATCGAAGCCGCCCGCCAGCAGATGCTGGAAGTCACCTCGCGCGCTAACAGCGCCGTGACCATCAAGAACCGCATGACCTATTACTACGCCGATACCTCTACCAGCAACGATTTCCTGCAGTCCGCCCTTCGATACGTGCAGGACCTGCAAAGTTACCTACAGAGCGGGGAAGCATCGCCTGTGGAAGCCGCCAAGAAGCTGTACACCGCCAAGCTTAATCTGCTGGTCGGACAGGATGTGTTGCAAAACCAGAAGATGATCTTCGAGGTCGGCGGCAGTACAAACTGGAAGACCTTACAATCATATAACCTCAGCCTGCAATCAGCCGAAATCTCCCTGTATAAAGCCAAACAGGAGATGATGAAAACCGCCATCATCGCACCATCGGACGGGACGGCGGTCAGTGTTGACCTGAAGAAATCCTATGTGCTTTCGGCACAGGACTACTCATCCCAGACCGCGGTCAAGCTGGTTGACACCAAAACCGTCAGGTTCAACGGCAAGGTAGATGAGATCGATATCATGAAGATAAAAGCCGGGCAGAAGGCAACCATTTCCGTCGATGCTCTTCCGGGCAAGACTTTTACCGGCACTGTCAGCTTCATCTCTCCCTACGGCGCCACCAGCGGCAACGTAATCAAATTCACCGTGCTGATAGAGCTCGATCCCTTTGAAGGCGAAATACGTGGAGGGCTCAGCGCTACCGCCACCATCCACGTGGCCAGCGCCAAAAACGTCCTTCTCGTGCCGGTATCCGCAGTTATCACGATGGGCAACAGATCGATGGTGCTGGTGTCCAATCCCACAACCGGGATACCCGAACGCCGGGAAGTCACGGTAGGCATAAAGAACCTGGAATATGCGGAAATCAGGTCGGGCCTGAAAGAGGGGGAGAAGGTGCAGATCGTCGGCGCCGGCAATGCCAACCTGCGCATGCCGTCCGGCAGAACGCCCAACCCCATGATGATGCTCAGATGAAGCAACCAGTTTCAAGTTTTATACGGTGAAGACAGCATGATAGAGATTTCAAACATCAGCAAAATATATGATATCGGAGAGGTGAAGGTAACGGCCCTCGACGGCATATCCTTTACCTGCGAAAAGGGTGAGATGATTTCCATTATGGGCGCATCGGGATCAGGCAAGTCGACCATAATGAATATACTGGGATGTCTCGATCGACCAACAACAGGCAGCTACAGACTGGACGGGCAGGATGTAGCCCATCTTTCCGACGACCAGCTTGCCGCCATCCGGAATAGAAAGCTGGGCTTCGTCTTCCAATCCTACAACCTCCTGCCTAAAATAAACGCACTGGCCAACGTGGAACTGCCCCTCATTTATGCCGGTCAGAACCACAGACACGATAAAGCGCTGAAAGCACTTGAGGCAGTAGGCATCGCTCAGCGGGCGCATCACCTGCCACAGGAGATGTCGGGAGGCGAAAAACAGCGCGTGGCCATCGCCCGCGCCCTGATTAACGATCCCCTTGTGATACTGGCCGACGAGCCCACCGGCAATCTGGACACGACCACCAGCCACAGCATAATGAACCTCTTCACCGAGCTAAACAAGAAGGGTATAACCATCGTTATCGTTACACATGAGGAGGACATAGCTGCCTACACACAGAGGACCATCATCATACGGGACGGAAGGATCGTGGAGGACAGGAAAAGATGAGTATCTGGGAAAGCATCAAAACCGCCTGGCAATCGATATTCGCCAATAAGATGCGTTCATCTTTAACCATGCTGGGCATAGTCATTGGAGTATGCGCGGTAGTTCTGCTGGTTGCTCTGGGGCAGGGTTTCCAGACCAGCATGACAACAACCTTCAATAATATGGGTGCTTCAGCGCTCTACGTATCATCCTCAGCATCCAAAGCGGTAACCATCATGCGTCCTTTAACCGTGGAAGATGCCGAGGCTCTCAAAGATAAAACGCTGGCACCGTCCATCGGTATTGTCTCTCCCACCAGACAGACCAGAACCACCGTCCAGTACGGCAACAACAGCGCCAGTTCACAGGTTACCGGAGTTACGCCAATTATTACGCAGATCAGGAATTATCAGGTGGACCAGGGACGATTCATCACCGACCAGGATGTTACGGCACGATCCAGCGTGGCAGTCCTAGGCTATCAGACAGCCATTGACCTGTTCGGCACCGATTCACCTATTGGCAAAACCATACGCATCTCCGGCATCAAGTTCCAGGTTGTCGGCACCCTGCAGAAATTTGGCGGCTTCGGGGGCGACAGCTATATCCTGATACCGCTGACCACCATGCAGTCCAAGATGACGGGAGGAAACGAGGTACAGCAGATAGCCGTCAAGGCCGTCAGCCCGGATCTGGTCGATGCCGCCATCGCCGAGATTACCAGCATCCTTCGCACCAGACACTACATCGCGGCGGGCGCAGCCGACGATTTCCAGATAACCGACATGCGCGAGACGCTGGCCAGCATGCAGCAAACACTGGCCACATTCTCGATTTTTATGGGTGCCGTGGGTGCCATCTCTCTCGTAGTAGGCGGCATAGGTATCATGAACATCATGCTGGTCTCGGTAACCGAGCGAACACGCGAGATAGGTATACGCAAGGCCATCGGCGCAAGAAGACGCGATATCCTCCTGCAATTTCTTATCGAAGCGGCGGCCCTGAGCCTGACCGGCGGGCTGATCGGGCTGGGGCTGGCCGTACTCGGTGCATCGGCTATGGGCAAGGTGCCCATGGGTAACCAGACGATCACACCGGAGATCTCATTTACGATCGTCATAGTTGCACTGGCCGTCTCAATAGGCACGGGCCTGCTTTCAGGAACTTATCCCGCTTTCAGAGCGGCACGATTGGATCCTATAGAATCCCTTAGACATGAATAAGACCGGCCCGCACGACCGATTTTTTAACCCTATTTGAGAGCCTGCAACTCGTCGGTGGCCTTTTCTCTCAGACTGTTATCTGCAGAAAGCTGTACAATTTTTTTCAGATCTGCAGCGGCCTGTTCCTTTTTTCCCATTCCTCGCCATGCCAGACTCCTGGTATAGTAGTATAAGGCCTCCTGTGGATCAAGCTGGATGGCTTTATCAGCATCGGCCAGTGCCAGCTCCCATTTATTTATCCTCAAGTAGCAGGACGAACGCTCATTGTATGCCGGAGCAAAATCGGGCTTTAGTTTGATACATCTGCTCAACTCAACAATAGCGGCGGCCTGCATCACCTGGTTATTATAAAAGCGCCCCAGGTCATAGTATGCCAGATAATAATTCGGGGCCACGTCGACCGCACTTAACAGGTCTCTGAGTGTATAGGTGGTCAGTCGTTTGGCCTTGTAATACCAGGCACGGGCCATATAGGCATCCGCCAGCTTTTCGCCTGAACGCTCGGAGGGATTGGCATTAAACTCAACCCTGGCATCATCGATGGCTTTGTCGTAATCACCCGCCTTCAGTGCGGCAGAAACTGTCGCATTTTCCTGCATACTCTCTATAGCGGTCCTGTTCGATGTAAAAGGTACATTGTTCGGCTCAGCAACCGCCCCATTCTCTGCCACATTTGTTTTAATACCGCCGCACGATATCATGCCCATTAATATGATCAAACTTATAACCAGAATATATCTCTTAAGTCTCATGCAGATTGCCAGCTTATGCTCCCGCTTGAAATTTACCTGTAAATTATAAAGATTTTATTTGTACATAGCCATTCATGCATATTTTCAATATCAAAAAACATCTTATACGTACTTTTTTTGTAACAGCCTCAGCCACAAAATAAATCCTCTTTAGCTTTGACATCGAAATTTTTAAAAAATTTTCGCCAAAATACTTGACAGCCATACACATTAATGTTATAAAAAACCAAAGATAAAATTACGTTTGGTTCAAATAGAAAAAATTAATCATTTTAAGGAGGCATAACCAGAATTGGCGCAAGCGACTACCACCAAACAAAAAGAGCTTTTTGACCTGAACTCCGAAGAGGAGCCTCCAGGCGGTACGGCTATTGAGGTAGATGAGCCTCCGAGCTTGCGTTTGCTGAGGAACAGGCAGAGGTTCTTCAGCGAGATATCTGATAAAGACTGGAATGATTGGAAGTGGCAGTTCCGTAACCGGATCGCCAGCGTAGAAGATTTAGCCAGACTTATACAGCTTACCCCACGTGATCGGGTTAACATGACCCTGGTCACCAGAAAGTACCCGGTTTCCATTACTCCCTATTATTTCTGTCTGATAAATCACGAAGATCCCTATGATCCTATAAGAAAACAGGCTTTACCCGCCTTTGATGAAATTGCACTGGCTGGAATTCTTCCTGAAGACCCGCTGGAGGAAGAAAGAGATTCCGTGGTGCCCGGACTGGTGCACCGCTATCCCGATCGTGTGCTGATGGTGGTTACCGACATCTGCCCGATGTTCTGCCGCCACTGTACCCGTAAGCGGGAATGGAGGCATGGCAGGTGGATCCGTTCAGCCGAAGAGATCGATCGGATGATAGACTATATCCGCAACAACCGCGCAATCAGGGATGTTATAATCTCCGGAGGAGACCCACTTACACTTTCTACAAAGCATCTTGAAAATATCATCGCGAGGATCAGGCAGATAAAGCACGTCGAAATCATCCGCATAGGAAGCCGTGTACCGGTGGTTCTACCACAACGCATAGACGAAGAATTATGCCAGATGCTCTCAAATTATGGGCCTATCTGGTTGAATACCCATTTTAACCATGCCGGGGAGCTGACCGATGAGGCTAAAGCCGCCTGCGACCGCATTCTGCGACACGGCATACCTGTTAATAACCAATCGGTACTGCTGGCAGGTGTGAACGATTCAGTCAGTGCACAGCTCAAGCTCAGCCACGAATTGCTGAAAGCTAAGGTCAGACCGTATTATCTCTTCCAGGCTGATGAAGTTGAGGGTACGGAGCATCTACGCACCACTGTGGAAAAAGGGCTTCGAATTATAGAGCAGCTCCGCGGACATACTTCCGGATTGGGTATACCGACCTATGTCGTGGATCTTCCCGGCGGAGGTGGTAAAGTACCTCTCCAGTCAAGCTATCTGATATCCCGTTCTGACGGCCAGCTAATTTTTAGAAACTATCGAGGAAAAATCTATCGATACCATAATCCGCGGCAGCCTGCTTCATCAGCCGGTCGAAACGGCCGTGGTAGAGTCAACATCCTACAGATGCCACTGCCGCAGTTAACAGCGGCCTGAGTGATAAGTTATGAGAATCGGCCTGTCTTACGATCTCAAAGACGAAATCAAGCAGGAAGGCCGCTTTTCTATTGAAGATGCACTGGAAGAATACGATTCACCGGAAGTCGTAAAAGCTATCTCCGCAGCTCTACGTTCCATCGGTCATATTCCGGTTCGCCTGGGCGGCGGCAGGCGATTTCTTTCTACCGTAATCAAAAAACAGGTGGACCTGGTTTTTAACATAGCCGAGGGACGCGGCAACCACCGCAGTCGGGAAGGTCAGGTCCCTTCCATACTGGAAATGCTCGATATACCTTATACCGGATCAGACCCTCTGACACTCGGTCTGACGCTGGATAAACCCCTGGCCAAAGAAATTGTCAGACATGCCGGTGTCCCCACGCCGGATTGGATCCTGATAAAAACAGGCAGTGAGATCGAACATCTCAAAAGCAAAGACCTGCCGCTCCCGGTCTTTATAAAACCCGCTTTTGAAGGGTCCAGCAAGGGTATCCGCCTCCGCTCCATCGCCAGCACTTTGAGAGAGACTAAAAAGCTGGCCTCCCAGCTTCTGACCATATATAACCAACCGGTACTGATCGAACATTACATCGAGGGGCATGAGGTGACCGTCGGTCTGGTAGGTAATTCGCCTCCGAAAATAGTCGGGATAATGCGGGTTGTACCCAGAAGCAGGTTTAAAAATTTCGTTTACTCGCTTGAGGTAAAGCGTAACTGGCAGAAGCTGGTGGATTATGAGTGTCCGGCAAAACTTCCGGAAACAACAACGAAACGTATTAAAAAATTCAGCATCGCAGTTTATCAGACTCTGAACTGCCGTGATTTCAGCAGGATAGACTTTCGTATAGACAGGGATGGGCAGCCTTATTTTCTGGAAGTGAACCCTTTGCCCGGCCTCAACCCCGTATCGGGTGATTTGCCCATTATGGCAGGTAAAATGGGCTGGACCTATGATGAGTTGATAAAGACCATCGTTGAATCCGCCGTCGGGAGGTATAAAATATCATGCTGAAAGCAGCCATCATATACAACGACCCTTTCATAGATGAACTGGCCTCCGAGAAAGAAAGTGAAGCCATCGTTGGTGTACTGGAAGAGGTAGTACCGGTCAGGAAAGCCCTTATCGATCTAAATATCAACTGGCAGGATGTACCCCTGCGTCCACCGCTTGATAGTGTACGGGAAACGATCGCTTCACTCGATGCAGATGTTATCTTCAATCTTTTTGAAGGTTTTCACGGATATCCAAATACCGAGCCGGCAGTCGCCAGGATTATGGAGGAGATGGGCAAGAAATTTACGGGGAACCCGTCACATGTACTGGCGTTAACTCTGGACAAGTCACGTACCAAGGAAATATTAATAAACAACGGAATATCTGTGCCGGATTATCAGGTTTTAACACCTTCAAATATTGCAGAATTCAGACTCCAATTTCCCTGCATTGTAAAACCGCTCGATGAGGACGCCAGTCACGGGCTTTCAGCAGATAATGTCGTTTGTGATAAAGAGCAACTCGCAAGACAGGTTCAGCGTATTTGTGATGAATTCCGCGGTCGGGCGCTGGTGGAAGAATTTATCGATGGCCGCGAATTCAATGCGTCGATAATGGGCAACGATGAGCTCGAATTGATCGAAATCTCAGAGATCGTCTATAAATTGCCGCCCGAGTTGCCCCGCATATTGACTTTTGAATCCAAATGGTTTGAAGGTACTCCTTACTATGCCGGCACAGGGGTATCATGCCCGGCACCGATAACCCCAAAGCTCAGACGCATTATAAAGGAAGTGGTTTTAAAATCATGCCGGGCGGTTGGTTGCCGGGGATATGCGAGGGTGGATATGCGGCAGGATTCTGCAGGGAACATCAGGGTGCTGGAGGTCAATGCCAATCCCGATTTGTCACCGGGACTGGGCATCGCCCTTCAGGCGGAGATACGGGGCATGAGCTACAGCCAGCTTATCAAGAAAATAATCGACCTGGCGCTGGAGGAGCCGGGATGGCAACTACCTTTAGATTACTGCACAGAGACGACAGGCCTGCCATTTTAGAAATACTCAGAGCTACCCGTGCCTTCTCACCGCCGGATGTACAGGTTGCTGTTGAACTTGTCGACTGCTACCTGAAAGATGGCCGTGACTCGGGTTACCACTTTCATATAGCCATAGAAGATGATTGTCTGGCCGGCTATATTTGCTACGGGCCCACACCTCTGACAAAGGGAACCTGGGATGTCTACTGGATTGTAACCACGCCCCATTTAAAGGGTCATGGTATCGGCAGTCAGCTGCTCAGGCTGGCAGAGGAGAATGTCAAAGCTGAAGGTGGCCGTATGCTCCTGATCGAAACATCATCCAGCCCTCTATATCTCGAAGCACGAAGATTTTACCTGAACCGCGGTTATGTAATCGTCAGTTCGATACCCGACTTTTACGCACCGGGAGATAACAAAATCACATTTCGCAAGGTTCTGTAAAAAATTTATAATACTTACAACCAATGAGTAAACTTAAGGTGATATACCGCCTTATTTCCATATATATCCTAATTATTTTGCTGATACCCAGCGTTATTCTGACAGCCGACTGTCGGTCGGTAAATGTGGCGGTCACGCAGTTGAAGGAGACTGTTACGCCACCCTTTACACTTACCTGCCTGCATGTGAACGATACGCACTCTTACGTAATACCCCATAACATCCTGCTCACCATCAACGGCAAAAGGACATTGACCAATGTGGGCGGCTGGAGCCTGCTCATGACAGCGGTTGAAGACATCCGCAGCCACGAGCAGAACGTGCTGCTATTACACGCTGGCGGCATTCTGGACGGCACAATATGGTCGGCCAGATATGGAGGCAGGGTAGATGCAGATGCTATGAATACTCTGCAACTCGACGCCTTTACGCCGGGTGAATGCGATTTTACAGCGAGTCCTTCAGAGACAGGCGCACTTTTCCAGCGGATGAGGTTTCCGGTTCTTGCCGCCAACCTTGATACGGGGGCTGCTACATATCTGGCCGGTTCAATCAGGCCCTATACTATTGTAGAAAGAGACGGCCAGAAAATCGGTATTATCGGGCTGGTTAATCCAGACATTGAACTAAACCCCCAATTTAAGGATTTATCTTTTATATCACCCGAAAAAACGGCCGGAAATTACATCGGTGTATTAAATAATCAGGGGATCAATAAAATCATCGTACTATCGTCTCTTGGCTATCGGGCCGATGTCGAACTGGCCAAAACGGTGGCCGGGATAGATTTAATCGTCGGCAGCTATTCCCATACTCTTATGGGCGGGCCGGAGTTTGAGCAAATAGGTTTAAAGCCGGATTTGCCCTACCCAACCGAGTTGAAGAGCCCTTCAGGAGACCCCGTCCTGATCGTTCACGCATGGGAAAACAACCAGATGCTGGGTCAGATCAAACTCGATTTCGATGATAAAGGCAGGATAATCAATTACACCGGTCGACCGTTTATTTATGCAATGAGCGATTTCAAATTGGCAGATCCTGACTGGGGATGGATACATCTCTGTCCATGCCGACCCGATTTCGGGCAGATAATTGAGACAATCACACAAAACCCTGGAATCAAAATTTACTGGGATAATGCCGAAATGTCAGGCACGTTGCAGCCTTATATTCAGGAGATTTCCACCGAGCTCAATACGGTAGTTGCAACTGCAGAGGAGGACCTTCTGCACAGCCCGGGCAAAGGCCCCGGTCCGGTCATCGCAGATGCAATACTGCGGTCTGCCCGCCGGATAATGCCTCAGACCCAAATTGTACTTTACCGATGTTCCGACGTTCACGGAGATTTTTTCAGCGGAGAAATTCTGATTAACGATGTATATATGATTCTCCCACAGCAACAACCCCTGGCTGTTATGACAGTTAAAGGAAACCAGCTTAAATCGCTGCTGGAAATGGCCCTGGATAACGACGCTATCAACAAACTTACCCCACCCCCATATGAGCTTTCCGGTCTGATTGCGACGGTTGATATGACGGGCCCCAGCGGAAACCGCATCCGCAAACTGCAGGTAATAACCGACAACAGCACATACGCAGAACTGAAAATGAACGCCGATTACACCATTGCCGGCACAGCTAAGGAACTAAGCCGGGTCATAGATTTGATTATTAAAAATGCCGGATGGCCTTCGTTCATGGACGGTCTGGTTAAGCCATGGTATCTCGACAACCTGAAATTCGGCAGGCTCGAGACCACCGACACAGGTGCCCTGATCGATTATCTGAGATCGCTAAAGAAAATTAAAAATGCCGCGGAAGAAAGAACTATCCTATCGACGCCTGTAAAGTAGCGGGCATCGCCGGTCGTTTGGCAGGTCAATCGGGTATTTGCCGGTTAATATGCATACTGTCTTCTTTTTTATATTTCGAGCATATGAAGTTCACAGAACTGAATTCTGAAGTCCTTGATTTAATTATGAGAATGAATGTATGATAAAGATAACTAGAGCACGGCTATAGGAGGTCAGTATGGTTATCAGGAATAAAGAAGATGCACAAAGGGTGCTGAGGCATGTACCGGAGGAAAAACGTTTCTACTGTCACGATGGCAAGATTTTGAATAATATCTATGAATTGAAAAACGCACTTGAACATATGGGCGATTCTACCTATAACCATCACGTAACCGATGAGAAGAACGATTTTGCCCGCTGGGTACGCGAAGTTTTGATAGATGATAAACTATCTCATGACCTGGCGAAATGCCGCGACAAGAAAGAAGCGGCCAGAATCGTAGCCGAACGAATCGCCTGGCTACAGGAAAGAGCCTAACTAAATATAAAAGGATTATTTACCGGATATCCCGTGACCATCAGCTACACACCGAAAGATGCCATCATAGATCTGGTTGCGCTGGCGTTAATTGTAGCACCTGAGCCTGCAACGACGGCAATTGGATTGAGCCTCCTGCTTCGCAACCGTGGCAGCTCCGCCCAGAGTCAAATAACCCATCCACACACCTCCTTACCGGAATACCAGTATCGTGTTGATACCATTAGAGGCAGAAAAATCACCTGGGAGGTCAGAACTATCCTACCCGGACAGTTGCCTTTGCCTGATCTTAATAAACCGTCGGTCAAGATAAAACCCAGAGAACAGCTTATTTACCCGGCTACAGCGTCACACAGTTCAGCTTGGGGTACAACGAATGAAAAATTGCCGCCCGGGGTTAAGGTTCATCACACTATCTTTAGGGCGCAGAGCTTAGAACTCCCGCCAAAAAATGTTTTTATACCGGGGCAGACCATTCATCATACCATAAGGGAATTTCCGCGTGTAAGTGCCGTCATCAATAAGAAAGTGGAATCTAATACTATCCATCATACTATCGAAAACAGCCCCGGCTATATCAAAGCCAAATCCGAAGGCATCAGAGTTTCAGAACCCAAGATAATCCATCATACTATTCAGAATTCACCTGCTATGCAACACGGTAACCCGGCAAATATCACCAGACCTGTAAGGATTATCCAGCACCACACCATAAATGAAGCGCCTAACATTAATATCAACGGTCGCCTAATACGCCTGCCGGCGACAGGAGTGAACAGGCCAACCATATATAAAAAGTAAACTGACCATTCTGGAAACAATGCCCAATAAATTCACACCCGCGTTCCACAGCCCATTATACCGGTGACAGCTAAATTGCCAACAGCGCCCACAAGTCATACAATTATCAACTGGAGCACTAATAAAAATTCTGGAGATTACAGATGCCTTCCAGAGCTAAAAGACACGATTTCAAATCACATATAATCGAAGAATATTACATCACCGAGGAACCGTTTTACCTTCCGCTCAAGGATGAAATAGCCCTTTTTGAGGCAGCCTATGCGGAGAAAATACCCGTACTCCTGAAAGGGCCCACTGGATGTGGTAAGACACGCTTTCTCGAATATATGACCTACCGGATGAGCCAGAAAGAGCTGACCAAACAGGAATCAGATCATCATCATAATCATACAGGTATACCCCTCATTACTATTGCCTGCCATGAAGACCTTACAGCAAGCGACCTGGTAGGCAAGTACCTGCTCGAAGGAGATACCACCAGATGGGTGGATGGACCGCTGACCCGTGCTGTCAAAAGCGGTGGCATCTGCTACCTGGATGAAGTTGTAGAGGCGCGTAAAGACACAATCGTTCTCATCCATCCTCTGGCAGATCACCGACGCTCACTTTATATCGAGAAAAAAGGAGAGGTACTCGAAGCCAGTGACCGCTTTATGCTGGTCATTTCCTATAATCCTGGCTACCAGAGCATACTGAAAAATCTCAAACACAGCACGCGCCAGCGCTTTATCGCAATTGAGTTTACCCATCCACCGAGAGATGTCGAAACCAAAATTATCCAGCATGAAGCGGGCGTAAGCCCGGAATTAGCGGCACGCCTTGCATGGCTGGGCGAGAAAATCCGCAATATAAAAGAGCAGGACCTGTCCGAAGTTATCAGCACACGCTTACTCATCTATGCGGCCCGCCTGGTCAAGGAAGGAATTCCCGCCAGACGCGCCTGCGAGGTGGCGGCCGTCTGGTCCATAACCGACGACCAGGAAGTTCAAAAATCTTTGAAAGAAGTGGTAACAGCCATATTTGAATAGCGATCAGCATCCCATGGATATGGGTAATATTTTCGATAATTTTACAGTTGAGTCTCGAAGCGATAAAAACTACCACGGTATAGAACTTTCTACCGTCGAGCCCGTCCTGCAGATATATTGTCAGGCACTAACCGGCAGGGAAATCCTGTTTAAAGAAGGCAAAACTCATTTACCCTATCTGCGTAATACCTGGTGGACTCAGCTTATCGCAGGTTCAGCCGATAATGATCGCATTACTGTCTTCCTGCCGGCCAGCTTCACCGGGTATACCACATATGATGAAAATTTTGCATGGTATAAGTCGGCGGCAACTCAGCAGGTATGCCATATCGAGTTCGGCTCATATGATTTCTGTTTCGAAAAGGAGGCACAATTATTTGAGAATCTTCGCTACCAGATCAAGGGCGAAGAGGTAGAAGGAACCTCAGATTTTGGCAAATACTTTTCTCTGTTTGAAAATCGGGCCTTAGCGGCCCGCGCATTTGTCAGCATGGAAAATGCCCGCATTAATTACCTGGTCAAACATCATTACCCCGGTCTGAAAAAGAGTTATACACGCATGCAGGAAGATGCACTGCTGGCTCTGGAAATTACACCGGGTATAACCCTTAGAAATATATTCTGTATTCTGGCTGAAGGTATCGAGTTCGATGCTGTTAGTGCCATTGAAATAGACTCCCTTTACGAGCCGCTCAGGGCTGCATCTGAAATCGTTGTCAGGCTCTGCCATCCTTCAGCCAGTGTGGAAGATGCAGCCGAAGCGGCCATCAGGATATATAGAATAGCCCGGACGCTACCGGAAAACAGGGTTTACATACCCGGATATTCCGATGAAGACCGGGAAACTACTGGATACAGCGGAGACTTGGACGAATTTTCAGGCAATTTTAAGCTTGATGATATCAGATTAGATATCGAACAGCGCAATAATCCGGGGAGACGCACTTCAGTGCCGCTCACAGCGGAAGAATTAAAAAAACTCGCCGATATGAAAATCGGTATTAGCGATGTATCGGATGCAGACTCGCTGCCGTCAACCGGGCTTTCATCGGCCGATCTGCCGCGCGGAGTCAATATTTACCAGTTCCCCCAATCAAAATACTCTCAGATTGACCGGTACCATCCGGATGACATCAACCAGCCCACAGTAGCAGAAGATGATGAAAAGCTCTTCCGCTATGATGAATGGGATTTCCGTACCCGACAGTACATCAGCGAGTGGTGCTGCGTCCATGAAAAGGTTATCAGCGAAGGCAATAGCTATTTTTTTGATAGCACACTGGAGAGGCGTAAATCACTCCTATCCGAAATCAAAAAACAGTTTGAGAAACTCCCCGCCGAGATGCTTTACAAAGCCAAAAATCTCGAAGATGGAGACGAGTACGACCTTGATCTGGTTATCAGCGAGCTGATAGATAAAAAAGCAGGCCACACACCAACGGGAAAGGTGTACTGGAAAAAACAGAAAATTCATCGTGATGTAGCCGTAGCTTTTCTGCTCGATATGAGCGGCTCAACTGCTGACCTGATAAAGAAAAACCGCCCGCCGATGCAGTATGAAGAGTCAATAAAGTACGATTTCATGAAATTCGTTATGCAACAACACCGGCGTATCATCGACGTCGAGAAAGAAACGGTAGTGCTTCTTTGCTCGGCTATAGAATTACTGGGAGATTCATATGGAATCTACGGTTTTTCCGGCCACGGACACAATAATGTTCAGTACCTGGTTATAAAAGATCTCAATGAATCGTTTTCCGAGAAAATAAAACGTAGAGTCGACCAGATAGCCCCCATCCACGGGACCCGTATGGGATCGGCTATCCGCCATACCATAACCAAGCTGGATGCCTGTGGAAACTCACTTAAACTTCTTTTCCTTGTAAGCGACGGATATCCGCAGGACCACATGTACGGATGGGATGATGATGATAAGCAATACGCTATAAACGATACCAAAATGGCTCTGATTGAAGCTACACGTAGAAATATTATACCATTCTGCCTGACGGTCGACTCATCGGGGACGGATTATCTTCGCAGTATGTGCCAAGATATAGGCTATGAGGTACTCGATGATATCGAAGCCCTGCCGGAACGCCTGCCTATGCTGTACAAAAAACTGTCCACCTGAGACACAATATTAACAGCATTTTCAGCCACACCAGTTAAAGATAAAAATACCCTAGAATTATTGAGTTTCATTTTAATATTTAGTATCATTATAATATCTTTGAATTAATCATGGCGCTTGGCCTTTACTGTTCAGTTTAATTTGGTGCTAGTGCTCCACGATGAAGGGGCTTTAAATAACTTAAAAGTCAGCACGTTTAAACAATATATTCGGTGCGGAACTGCGACACCTCCTATCTAACAAAATATATAATCCCGAATTCAAATACACCAATTCGGTCTGGGGAGCGCTAGCACATTATCAATTTAATAAATCGGACAAACAGTTTAAATTTCCCGGCATTCTCTACTGTTAAAATTATATACCCTTAATTGCTAAACGTAATGTATAATTACCACATTATCAACGGTAAAATAGGACAATTTAAGCATTATTAATGCCATATACGGGGGGAAAATATGTTAAAAGAATACAGTCTGGAAGGCAAAGTAGCGCTGATAACAGGTGCAGGTAGAGGAATAGGCAGAGCCATTGCCGTTACCTTTGCTGAAGCCGGGGCAGACATTGTTGCGGCAAGCAGAACAGCTTCTCAGCTTGAGGAAACCGCCGCTGAAGTGGAAAAAAGCGGCCGAAAGTGCATAACGGTACCAACCGATATCACCAAAACTGGTGAGCTTAAAAATCTGGTAGATACAGCAATAGCTGCCTTTGATAAAATCGATATCCTTGTCAATAATGCCGCTATGAGCACCATGAAGATGACAATACCCGTACCCGGCGCTGAAAAAATGAGAATCGCCCGGCTGATACCGGATTTGAACGAACCGGTTTCCGATGACGAGTGGGATCTGATATGGCGTACGAATGTCAAAGCAGAATATGATTTAACAAGAATGGTAGTGCCATATATGATCAAAAAGAATAAAGGGCGAATCATCAATATCGTTTCAACGGCTGCTATCAAATACACCGCCTTGCAGGGCTTATATCCGGCTACCAAGGCGGCAATTGTGGCTATCACCCGTGGTCTGGCCAATGAGCTGGCACGTTTCAACATCACAGTTAACTGTATAGGACCGGGTGGAGTAATGACAGACATGTTGAAAAATATATATACCAACGAAGAGATCAGCCAGACCTATCTCAGATCTGTCCCGATGAGAAGGTTCGGCGAGCCGCGCGAGGTGGCATTACTGGCGGTTTATCTTGCTTCCGATGCGTCGAACTATATGACGGGGCAGACGCTGTACCTCGACGGAGGGTATACTATCGCTTGATTATCCCGGCAAATTATACTCATAAAAGGAGCTAAAGTTATCAGCTATGGAGAAATATGATGTAGTTATAATCGGTGCGGGGCATAACGGACTAATAGTAGCCGCCTATCTGGCAAAGGCAAAGCTGGATGTATGTGTTGTCGAACTTCAGGATATCGTAGGTGGATGTGTGGCTACCAGAGAGCTGACTCTACCCGGTTTCAAACATGATATTGCCGGGGCAATTCATATGATGATACAGGCAAACCCCATGCTGCACCAGGATGAACTGGGTTTGAAATCTAAATATGGTTTGCAATACATTTCACCCGATATCCCCGGTGCAATAGTCTTCAGCGATGACACTGCCCTGGTAATCTACAAAGATATCGATCGGATGTATGAGTCAATCAAGCAATTTTCCAGAAAAGATGCAGACGCGTACATCAGGTTTTGCCAGTACCTCAAGAAAAATATGGCCCCTGTCGGTATAGGGATGTTTGCCCCACCACCCCGCTTCGGTGCAATGATGTCTTTTCTGGATTCGAGTGATGAGGGTCGAGAATATATAAAAATAATCCTATCCAGTGTACAGGACATTGCCGAAGAATGGTTTGAAAGTGAGCACATGCGCGCCGCTTTTGGCAGGTGGGCATCAGAAGAAATGATCGGGCCGAGAGAGAAGGGCACCGGCCTATACGTGTCAGGCTGGCCTCTTTTTCATACATGGGGCTTAAGCATGCCTGTCGGAGGTTCAGGAGCACTGAGTGAAGCTCTGGCTTCCTGTATCCGCGACCATGGCGGGACTATCAAGCTCAATTCTCCGGTGAACAGTGTGATAGTTGAAAATGGCGTAGCCAAGGGAATAGTTTTAAAGAACGGCGAACAGATCATGGCAAAAAAAGCCGTGGTTTCCAACGTAAATGTAAAGCAGCTTTTCCTCCAGATGATAACTGAAAAAGACCTGCCAGATGGCTTCGCAGAGAAGGTGAGAAAGCTCAAGGCCAGCTCATTTGCCCCACTTGTTCAGGCCATCGCATTGAATGAAGCTCCCGATTTCAAGGCGGGCGGCGATGTAAATAAGGCTCCATTCGTGGAAATCAGCCCCTTTAGAGACGAACTGCTCCGGATGTACGATGATTATTCATACGGCATACCCAATGCGGGTATGCCGATAATGGGTATACCCACCATATGCGACCCTACCAGGGCTCCAGCCGGCAAGCATATACTGTACCTGTACCACTTTGAGCCATACAGTTTGCGTGTCGGGGGAGCATCAGCATGGGATCATATTAAACAGGAGATCGCTGACCAGGTGCTCGATACAGCAAGGCGACACTGTAAAAACCTTGATAACGCCAATATTCTGGGAAAATGGATAGCAAGCCCGCTTGATTACGAGCGTATGAACCCCGCTTTAATTGAAGGAGATATTGGCCACATAGGTTCGTTCCTACAGCAGTCATTCGGCAATCGACCGCTGCCCGGATGGGGACAGTACAGAACACCAATTAAAAATCTGTATATGTGCGGAGCCAGCACACATCCGGGGGTAGGTATAACCGGCGGAGGTAGAGCCACTGTCCGTGTGATAATGGAAGACCTGGGAGTCGATTTTAAAAAAGTAATTGGGAAATAATCCACATTAGCTAAAAGGAGGTATTTTAAAAATGGAACTGCCAAATAAATACGATGTTATCGTTATCGGGTGCGGTATTGCCGGTTCATCTGCAGGAGCATTGCTGGCCAACATGGAACACCGAAAGGTGCTGGTACTCGAACGCTCATCCCAGATAGGTGGACGTGCGACTTCCTTCAGAGGTGAAGCAATCAAAGATGCAGAAGTGTTTAAAAGAGCTCTGGCACTTTCCGCACATTCATGGATAAGCGACCGGTCAGAGCCGGACCTGCAAACCATGATAAAGAAGGGCATGCTCAACGGATACGTTTTTGAAGCAGGTGGCAGGGGAGCATGGTACACTAACAGGGGTCGGGTAAGTCATGCACTGTCGGTATTCAATAAGGCATCCATTTTCTATCCAAACGTGGGTTTTATCTGGTATGATCACGACTGGAAACCACATATCGTCAGCCGCAGAAACAAATACGGCTGGATGAGTGACTATGACTACGCCGAGATGGTAAAGGTTCATAAGGCAAAGCTGCAGATTCGCTCTATTGCAGAGGCTGAAAAGCTCGACCATGTCACCTTGAAAGATTGGGTAGAAAGTATTACCGACAGTGAACTGGCACGCGAATTCCATTACGCTATGGGAACTTTTCAGACGATTATCAACGACCCCGCACTTAATGCCGCCGGTGAAAACCTGAAGGTATTTCTGCAGGTACAGGAGACCGGCGTACACATTACCAACGGTTCATGGGCATTTGCCGGTTCGCCCGGCCATCGCTTTATCACAGAGGGTTTTGCATCTGCGATTAAAGATGCGGGAGGTGATATAGTATTAAATGCTACCGTAAAAGAGATAGTTATACACAATGGCAGGGCAACTGGGGTAGTGGCTGAAATAGGCGGAAAGAAGCGTGAATTCGAAGCACCGGTAATCATATGTACAGCAGCGCCTAAGGATCTGCTAAAGCTTATACCGGAGAATATGTTACCGGCCGATTTTGTCAAACTTACCAGGAAAATAATCCATACTTCAATGGTAGCAGGACAATTCGGACTGACCAGGCCCCTTAGCGATTTCTGTACAATTCCGTCCGACCCTCGTTCTTTTTATCACACTTCATGGCTCATTCCTGAAAGCGAAGGATTGTTCCAGGGGAATGTTCCGCTTGATATCGGAACCTCATCAGAACAGGCTCCGACCGTCGCACCTGAAGGTAAGCATCTGGCAGTTTTTGCCAGCAGTATTTTAGCCGAGGAGGCCCATGATAAAAAGAAAGTCGGTATTGTAATAGACCGGATTTTGCAGTTTGCCGACACGGCTTTCCCGGGATGGAGACAGGCGGTTGAATTCAAGCTTTTCACCGTAGGTGATACCTGCATACTTTGGAGACACCCCGAAGATGAATGGGTGGATAATAAGTGCTCTACTATTGAAGGACTTTATTTTGCCGGTGACACCTATGGAAAACGGATCAATGAAGGCGGTATAGAAGGTGCGGTACATTCTGGCTTTATCTGTGCAAGCGCAATTTCAGGTAAAGACTACCTCCAGTTGTTGCCACCAGTATTCAGATGATTTTTAAATAAGATGAGAAAAGCAATAACCATTTACAATGAAAACGGTGACGAAGCGGCAGTCATTTATTCTGTAAGGAGGGTCAGAGATAAACTGGTTATGGATGGCAAAGCATTGGGAACCATGCAGATGGATATGATACTTAATTCCGAAGATGCTTTAAGAGCCATCAGATTGTTTTTTACCTGGGCCGTCATATCATTTGCATTAATGCTGCCCATCTATGCACTGAGAAACGCCCTCCGGCAAACTAGAAGGTAAAGACAAAACCCGTTGTCTGTCCTGATCGGGACAGACAACGGGTATAAATTTTCTAAAAGCCTACCACGACACTATCGGCCTTAATAGTTTTCCGCCAGAATTTCATAATAGGACTGGGGATGTTTACAGGCCGGACAAACTTTGGGTGCTTCGTCACCCTCGTATACATAGCCGCAATTGGTGCAATGCCATTTAACCGACGATTTCTTCTTAAATACCTGACCCCCAGCCACGTTTGATATCAGCTTTCTGTATCTTGCTTCATGGAATTTCTCTACTTTAGCGATCTGCTCGAATGAATTGGCAACTTCCGGGAACCCTTCATCTCTGGCTATTTTGGCAAAATCGGAATATATG
Organism: Dehalococcoidia bacterium; assembly: GCA_034436215.1. GTDB lineage: Bacteria > Chloroflexota > Dehalococcoidia > GIF9 > UBA5629 > UBA6808. The sequence continues at coordinate 28,186 of DAOTVU010000061.1, read as the reverse complement.
GCTGTCCATTCCATTTTTTCTCCCGCGGCTGCTGCCTCAAGATTGGTTTTTGTATCTCTGATCATCCCTGCTGGATATGCAGCTACGATTTCTACGTCACCGCCCTCAAGATACTGGAAGAATATTTTGGCATGCTCCTTTTCATTTAGAGCTGTCTCCTCAAATATATTGGCTATCTGCATATAGCCTTCCTCACGTGCCTTACCGGCAAAATAGGTATACCTGTTCCTGGCCTGCGATTCGCCTGCAAATGCGGCTAATAGGTTTTTTTCGGTTCTGGTTCCTTTCAAAGATTTGCCCATTATTAACCTCCCTTTTGATGTTCTTTGATAAAAATATCAGTCCACTTGATCTAATTATACGACTTTTATCACACTCTTCGGGAACATTATTATAGCTTTCGCCTGTTTTGCGAAAACCGGTAAAGATAGGAAATGGATTTCATCGTTGCATCAAGTGTTGGATAAACCGGAAAGCCCTCCTTCTCAAAAGCATACTTCATCATAAGACTGTATTTTCTTTCTTCATCATCATCAGAGTAAGCATCAAGTATGATGCTGAACAGAACAGGTTTACCCAGACTCTTTCGAACCTGGCAAACACCCTTTAACATTACCTCTATCAGTTTTTTTATATGATCCCCGATGGCACTTCTCAACATACGCCTTATGTAACGGAACTGGTCAAATTGGACCACCAGGGTGTCGATATTTTCGTCCGATGCGATAATTTCTATTATGTCTGCCAGATTTCCTCCACTTTCCTGTACCTGATAATAAACCGGCCATGCGTCCAGCGGATTGCCGATACTTGTACCGGCCAACGGTACCAATCGGCGCAATTTATTTATAGTCATATCACTGAACTTGGGCACCTCCAATCCTTCACCGGCGCAGAGGTCTGTCTGAATTACACTGAAGCCGCCCGAATTGCTGATAAGGGCAACCCGATTACCCTCGGGCAAAGCAGTATGATCCATTGCCATAACTGTATTGACCATCTCGTCAAAATTGGCAACCTGAAGAACGCCACATTGGTTGAATAATGATTTCCATACCTGTGGAGTGCCGGTCATCTGTGCAGTATGTGATCTGGCTACTCTACTGCCATGTTCCGTAAGCCCACCCTTTATCGCTATCACAGGTTTTCTGGATGCCGCATAGGAAAGTGCCTTCTTCAATCGAGCACCATCTTTCGATCCTTCAATATATATTGCAATTAATTTAGTATCAGAGTCTTCAGTTAGATATTCGAGGAAATCCGGACAGTCCAGATCGATGGCATTACCGTAGCTGACAACTTTGCTGAACCGTAGATTTTTTACCCTTCCGTAGTAAGAGAACGATTCGGCTACACTACCGCTCTGCGTTATTACACCCACATCCCCCTTTTCTTCAGACGACTCCGGCACAATGGCAAGGCCTGATTCAGGGCAATAAATACCAAAACAGTTCGGGCCTATCAGCCTTATTTTACCCTCAGCCAGCCCTTTCAACTTTTTTTCGAGTTCCATTCCTTCCGGCAGGCCAGTCTCAGCAAAGCCAGCAGTATAAATATGGGCGGCCTTCACGCCCTTTCTTATACAATCGGCAATCACCTGCGGTACAAGTGAAGCATTGACACTGATAATCGCATAATCTATAGATACCGGCACATCGATTATGCTTGGATAACATTTCCTTCCCAGTATTTCATCGTATCTGGGGTTAACAGGATAAAGCCTGTCCCTGATCTTAGTTTTCATATGAGCCAGAGTAGCAATATCTGATACCGGCGAAGCACCTATTATGGCTACGTTTTCCGGATGAAATATAGAATCGATCTCCCGGAATTTTTCCCTATCGCTCATGTGTAACTCCTTTATGATAAATTTATTCCGGAAACTGCTGAGAATCTACCTCAGGTCGGAACTCAGCCGAAACCGGTATAGCATAGCCGATTAGCAGCCCTGCAAAGAAGACTATCAGCCCCAGAAGTTCGTAAATATAAATAGAGAGAGACATATTCATACCAGACCATAAACTTATTCCCGATACAACAGGGAGAATCATTCCGCCCCCCATCAAAAGCAGAGATATTGAATTAAAAAAACGTCTCCTTCTGGTTACCGCGCTGTAAACTCCGTAGAAAAGGGCAACAAATATAACCACCATTTCAGATAAATAGAAAAACAGAGATATTATATGTATTTGCAGTGGAAATGGCCTGTTGCTCAGAATATACATATCCGATATTTCAACCGGTGCGATAAATACCTCTATAATGGAATAAATCGAAGCAATTGTTAGCAAAAGAAACAGGGGGAATGCCATACGCCTGGGTAAAATATAATAGACGATGCCTATAGCAAAAAAAGCAGTGGCTAATATAGCATCGCTTAAATACCAAAGCCTGTATAGTATTAGATTTTTTATACCGAGTCCAAATGTAAATGCTATCCCGCTCGATAAACCGTAAAAAAGCAGGCCTGCACACCACATCATGAGGCAATTATCACGCTTCCGAATTAGAAGATATAGCGTATATATTGCAAAGATAGCACTTAAGACCATAGTGGCAAATGGAATCCATTGCATGTAATATCCATCCAAATCATTTTTGCTATTCGGGATTTAATCAATTTAACTGGAATAGCTAAAAATTATATAATATCTGCATTGTCTTTATTAAATTAACTTTAAAAAGGATATTTTAAAACAAACCGGGCTATTAAACACAAGGAATACTATAATGTTTCATTTACGCACCATTATGACTACAGCAATTATCGGTTTGATGATAATGGTAACTCTTCCATTAGCAGGTTGTTCATCTGGGGCACCCATTCAATCGACAGTAAATAAACCGAGCACAACAACACCATTTACAGACATAACCATCGTAGGTAAAAGCGAACTAAAACCTGGAGAAGAGACCACTCTTATATGTGCGGCTACAGACGCTACCGGTAGCCAGTTAAATTACATCTGGACAACCGAAGGAGGCACAATCACCGGTGAAGGGAAAACAATTGTATGGAAAGCACCCGACACTGAAGGCGAATACGAAGTCAGGGTCAGAGTAATAAACGGTAAAGGCGAAGAACAAACCCTGAGCCGCAAATTCAAGGTAACTCAGGATCCGTATCACAATAATACGCCTGATAAAACTATCTACCTTAACCTTACCATACCATCAACTGAAGTTGTTAAAAGATCGAGCAAAATTCGAATTTTAAACACCGCAGAAATACAGTGTATCGTTACCGGAGCTGATGCTGATTCAATTACTTATAAGTGGTCTGCTCCGGCAGGCAAGCTGTTTGGAGAGAGCATCAATCTGGGAAAAGCCAGTAAAATAGGATGGATTGCCCCCGGTCAGGCTGAATCATATACAGTCAGTGTGGAGGCTACGGATAGGGATGGCAGACAGGCCAGGGGAGAAGTAGTTTTCGAGGTATTTTGCTGTAAAGAACCTCAATAATACGTAAATAATTTTGTTAATATCATAGGCTATTGCGATGCAGAACCCACTCTATAAACTTTGGTTGTTGATGACTTCACTGATCGGTACATGCTGCACATTATGTTCCCCTCCGCAGATAAACGCTGCCTCGCAGGTTAATCGGCCGCCTGTTATACCGGGTATCGCTGGCGATTTTACTCTCGATGTCGAAGTTTCTGATATCAATGGCAATTCAGTCAGATGAAGGGTGAATTTTAACCTGTTTTATTGTGGTAATTAAGATATATCCATGGCACTAGACAGGATTATATTCTATCAGCAACCCACGCTACGCCAACCGGACCTGATCGCAGCATTTCTGGGCTGGCCGGATGCTGCCAGTGTATCGACCGGTACAGTTTCATATTTTATCGATAAGCTTCCCGCAGTCAGATTTGCTGAAATAAAATCCGATGATTACTACAATTTCACTTTATTGCGACCGAGTGTTCTGATAGAGAGCGGTATAATGCGCCCCGTAAAGACCTCAATCAATAACTTTTACTACTGGTTAAACACAAACGGCGAAAGAGATTTGATCCTTTTCACAGGCATCGAGCCCCATTTGAAGTGGGAATCATATGCCGAGACACTGGTCGAATTGGCAGGCTACTATCAGGTCCACCGGTTTTATTTCATCGGAGGACTTTATGACAGGATACCTCACACACGTGAAACCAGGATCAGCGGAATCGCTAATAACCCTGCACTGCTCGAGGTACTCTTCAGCAATGGAATTGAACCGATAAGCTACCATGGCCCAAGCAGTATTCACGGACCATTACTCAGTATTTGTGAGCTCAGACGAATACCTGCGTTCAGTCTATGGGGCCATGTACCATTTTATATTCGTGCCGAGTCTAATCCACTGGTATGCTTTGAGGTGATTAAAAAAGTTGCACATATTCTGAAGATCAATATCGATCTTGAAGACATTAAAAAATCTGCCGAAAGCCTTTTTAATATACTTAATAAACTTATTGACGAAAATGAACAGATGAGGAATTTTCTGAAAACCCTGGAAGCCCAGTATGATCGAGAGGGCAGCTCAATGAACACTGAGGTTGAAGGTGCAGATCAAATCATCAAGGACATCGAAGATTTTCTGAGAAAACAAAGAGAAGATGGCTAATGCACACATCTGTTCGAACTCTGCTGAAAAAGAATTTAATAAATTTCAGATGTATGACTCAAGATTGAAGTAATACTATTGAGTAGTCGATCAGACGGTCAATAAATTTATCTCTGTTTGGTTTGTAAAAGAAGTTAAAACTGTTATCCGGATGTTTGGATACTGCCCGTAAAAACGTCATGTCGAAGGTATCAGCGAATGAGTATACTATTGTTTTGATTTCATCATCAGTCTTTTTTGGCACTGCCTCTCTGGTGATTGGAATTAGAATTTCATTTATAAAACGGGCACGGACGGAATTTTTAAAACCCCTGAACAAATCATTATTCAACGATATTTTAATCACATTTGGATGTTCGGCATAAAAATCACCAAGGTTTTTACAAAGTACACGGATTTTCTCAACCGGCATTAAATTCAAATTTCTGCTCAACTGGAACCATGTTTCCAACCATCTGTCAGATAATTTATAGATGGCTTCGTTTATCAAGTTATCCTTACTGCCAAAATAATAATTGGGAGAACCGTCACTTACTCGTGCAGTTTTGGCTATATCTCTAATTAAAGGCTCTTTGCAAAACGCTTTGCTCTCAAGCAACTTTACAGCTGCATTTAATATAGTTTCCCTGGATTTTTCGCCTCTAAAATTCATTTTTTGAATATTGTTCAATCATAGCATTTTAGCGTTTAATTAATCTATTGGATATTTTAACAAATACCTGGCAAAGACAATTACAATATATTAAAATACATAAAATTGAATAGCGTTCAATTATATCTTATTATATCCGAATTTTATTGCACTAATCAAAAACGTCGTGCATAAATTTTGGCATCAGACGGAATAGCTTTGTAGCCAATTGAAAGGAGGGTAAGGGATGAAAAAAACCTGTCAAAATCACCATAACCGTGTTAATTATTCTTATTCTTGGTTCAATCTTAGGTGTCGGTTCGGCATTCTTGAGTTATAATTGGTCTGGAAAATTTTACAATGTAAAAAATGGTCCCTGGCAAATAAACTTAGCAATTGGAAGTGAAACTGCTAACCCTTATTTGAGAGCATATGTAGCCGTACATGGCCTGCTGGCATTACAACAATCCGAGACCATCTATTATAGTGCTTATACGGATGGTGACGGCAAATTATTGAACGCAGATAACGTTTATCGAATCGAAGGTAAGGCACCCGATTCCCGCTGGTGGAGTATAACTGTCTACGGAGAAGACGACTTTCTGATCCCCAATGAATTGAACAGATATTCTTATAGCAGTAACTCCGTAAGTTATAACAGCGACGGCAAATTTACCATTATTTTATCGAAATCACACAGAGACGGTAACTGGCTGCCGCTGGGTAATACAAAAAGATTCAGCCTTAGTTTGAGATTGTATAATCCCGGAGAGTCGATCCGCAGGAATCCTGCTAATGTAGAATTACCGAAGATTATAAGGGAGTAAGTTAAATGAGAAGGTGGATACTTTTTTCGATAGTGGGGGTGCTGATAGTTGCAGTTCTTTTACATATTGTTACATTGTTCATTATCCCTTTAAACATAATGAATAACACAATGTCTAAGTTTCCTGTAAATAAACTAGTAAAGAGTACAAAAACCACCGCGCAGAGCAGATCCGTAGTCAGGCCAAGTCCCGATCTCGTATATTCAATATGCTGTTATAATGTGAGTAAAGAACCCATTCGATTTACTGCAAAAATACCCACCGATACATACTGGTCGGTATCGATGTTTCAGGAGAACTCCGACAACTTTTTCGTTTTAAATGATAGACAGGCAAAATCTAATCCGGTGGAGATAGTTCTGGTTAAGCAAGGAAATCCAGTACCATCAGATGTCGGCAATGCCCAGATAGTCTATTCGCCCACCAGCAGGGGCATACTTCTGGTACGGCATTTGCTGTTAAGTGAAGACAGGTATCCAGACCTTCAGGCTATTCAAAAGCAATCTTCCGTTAAAATCGGCAGCGCTCCGATTGCAGTAACACCTGTTCAGACAGGCGGCCTACCGTTTGAACCTGCAGAATACAAAAATTCTGTATACGGTTTCAGTATCAAATATCCAAAAGAATGGAAAGAAGCTCCCCCTTCGGGCAATCAGCTGTTTGTAGCAGCGGCACCTGCGAGAGTGCCTACGATTAGTATTTCCTCACGGGATGAGACATCGTTTTCGGACGCAATTAATAACGCCCTCAAGAATGCAGGAAATACGGAAATTAATATAGGCCCCAGAAAGAGTGTACAGCTAAAAGATGGTACAGAAGCTGTTCAATCTACGCTGAAATTTAAAGTAAAGTCTGGCTATGACGCTGACGCATTATCCATGGGTGTACAAAAGGACGGAAAGTGGATTATTACAATTGTAACCACAGTTACTATGGCTGCGCCCTATGATGAATCTTTGTTTTCAGCCATTATGGATACTTTTCAATTAAATAAATAAAACAGGCTGATTGACTGCGAATTTAGCCGTCTTCAAGAAAATACTGCTACTTTCACAGCCAATTTACATATTCCGGCGATATTTTCCGCCCACTTCATACAGTGCTGCGGTAATTTGACCCAGCGAGGCATATCTGACTGTTTCCATAAGCTCCTCAAATATGTTGCCACCTTCTCGGGCCACCTGTTGCAGTCTGATTAAGGCCCGCTCAGCTTCTTTCGCATGTCTTCTCTGGAAATCTCTCAGATTATCGATCTGCCCCTGTTTTTCCTCCGGTGTTGAGCGGCTCAGGGGTATCTCCTGGGGTATCAGATCTTCGGCATGCGGATTGATATAAGTATTCACACCGATAATAGGAAGTTCACCTGTATGTTTCCTCTGCTCATAGATCAGCGACTCATCCTGTATCTTTCCACGCTGGTATTGAAGCTCCATAGCACCCAGCACACCACCCCTTTTGGATATCCGTTCGAATTCATCCAGAACCGCCTCTTCCACAAGATCGGTAAGCTGTTCAATGATATAGGAACCCTGCCAGACATTTTCATTTTTCGTCAGACCGAATTCTCTATTGATAATCATCTGGATAGCCATCGCCCTTCTTACAGATTCTTCGGTGGGGGTGGTGATTGCCTCATCATAGGAATTGGTATGCAGCGAATTGCAATTGTCATAAAAAGCCAGTAAAGCCTGCAATGTCGTTCTTATATCGTTAAACTGCACCTCCTGAGCATGTAACGAGCGCCCTGAGGTCTGAATATGGTATTTTAATTGCTGGCTCCGTCCATTTGCACCGTATTTTTCCTTCATGGCAATAGCCCATATTCTGCGTGCTACCCTTCCGATAACAGCATATTCGGCATCCATTCCATTGGAGAAGAAAAATGAGAGATTTGGCGCAAATGAGTCAACGGGAAATCCTCGCTCCATATAATATTCCACATAAGTGAAACCGTTGGCCAGAGTAAAGGCTAACTGCGTTATAGGGTTAGCTCCAGCCTCAGCAATATGATAACCCGATATCGAGACTGAATAATAATTCCTTACATTGTTTTTAATAAAATATTCCTGTATATCGCCCATCATCTTCAGCGCAAACTCGGTAGAAAATATGCAGGTATTCTGGCCCTGGTCCTCTTTTAGAATATCTGCCTGCACTGTACCACGAACGGTATTTAACGTCCTTGCCTTAATCTTACCGCGTTCCATCGGATCCGGCGCCCTTTCATTTTCACTGATAAATTTATCTACCTGCTGATCTATAGCACAATTAAGGAAGAATGCCAGCATAATCGGCGCAGGACCATTAATCGTCATAGAGACTGATGTATCAGGCGAGCAAAGGTCAAAGCCCTGATACAGCTTTTTCATATCCTCCAGAGTACAAACTGAAACACCCGATTCACCGATTTTCCCGAAAATATCAGGCCTCTCATGGGGGTCTTCTCCATAAAGGGTAACCGAGTCAAAGGCGGTTGATAGACGTTTGGCTTTATCAGACTGACAGAGATAATGAAAACGTGCATTTGTCCTTAACGGGCTGCCTTCACCGGCAAACTGACGTTTAGGTTCCTCATGCTCCCTTCTGAAAGGAAAAGTACCTGCCGTATAAGGAAACGTTCCAGGCACATTTTCAAGCATGAGATATGTTAATTTATCACCATCATCTCTGAGATCGGGCACTATAACCCGCGGTATATGAGTTCCTGCCAGCGTAACATCAGTGAGCTTAACCCGATACTCATGTCCTCTCACCCTGTAACTGAACAGATCGCCAGTATATGCCAGCTTCAGCTTGTTCCAGTTCTGTAATAATTTACGGGCTGTCGGCGATTGTCGGGCAGATAACTCCTTGATATGCCTCCTGATCTCAGAAGCAGCCTTTTCTTCCCCAACTTCCGATAGTGCCTCATTTAAATGTTGCAATCTTCGTGCTAATTCTGCTTGCTTATGAACTTCCCGTTTATAATTTCTGACCGCCGCTGCTATTTCTCCCAGATAACGAATGCGGTCAGGACCTATGATATGCTGTACACCGCTGGTTCTTTTCATTCTATCGGGTGGAATACCGCAGTGGAATTTAACACCTGTTTTATCCTCGATAACCTTTACCAGTCCGCCATACAGTCCATTTACGCCCTCATCATTGTAACGTGCAGCTATAGTGCCATAAATCGGAAGATCTTCTAACTTACGGTCAAACCAGTTGTGAATCCTCCTTATTTGCATACGTACTTCACGCAGTGCGTCTTCGGATCCCTTCCTATCATATTTGTTGAGTACAACGATATCTGCATAATCGAGCATGTCTATTTTTTCAAGCTGGGTAGGAGCACCGAACTCGCATGTCATAACATAAAGGCAAATATCGGATACATCAATAATTGCGGTATCGCCCTGACCAATACCGGCTGTTTCGATGAATATCAAATCAAAACCGGCAGCTTTGACTATTGAAATAGCATCGTTCATCATGGTCGGCAATTCGGTTTTCGAATTACGCGTTGCCAGCGAGCGCATATAAACTCCTCCACCGTAAACGTAATTCATGCGTATGCGGTCTCCCAGCAATGCCCCACCAGTTCGCCTTTTCGATGGGTCCGCTGACAGGATGGCTATTTTTCTACCCGGATTGTCGTGTCGAAATCGAAGTACAAGCTCATCAAGCAAAGAGCTTTTTCCTGCCCCTCCGGTGCCGGTAATACCGATAACTGGAGCTTTATTTACCCTTGCCCTGTCTTCTATTTCGTACTTATACCCTGACCATGGTTCCACATTCATTTCAGCCAGTGTTATCAGGCGCGCAACCTTCTCAACACAGTCGTATTTAATTTCCGATGGCCTGGGAATCGGGGCACCACGGCCCAGTACATCGCAATGTGTGGAAATATTAATGGTGTGAAAGTCGCTCCTCTTCAATAGATCGTCAATCATTCCCAACAGGCCCATTTTTCTACCATCTTCGGGGTCGTAAATGCGCTCAACGCCGTAATCCTGTAACTTTCTTATCTCAGCAGGTCTTATCACACCACCACCACCACCAAAAATACGTATATGGCCGGCGCCTTTCTCCACCATCATATCTCTCATATACTTAAAGAATTCCATATGACCGCCCTGATAGGAAGATACTGCTACGGCCTGTACATCTTCCTGTATAGCTGCTTCAACGATTTCGGCAACCGATCGGCTGTGGCCAAGATGAATTACCTCCGCACCCCTTGCCTGCATAAGACGCCGCATGATATTTATAGCCGCATCATGGCCATCAAAAAGGCTGGTAGCTGTAACCACTCTAACCCTATGTCTAATCATATTTGTGACTAATTCATTCTCGCCCATTTACTGTCTCTGTTACAAGTATATAAAAATATCGGCCCGAACTGCCGCCAGCCCGGGCCGAATCAGAATCGTTACAGCTTCTTCTTTATTATTTCATTCTGGGAAGACCAAGACCGTACCAGGCGATGATGTTACGCTGGATTTCATTGGTACCCATCGATACAATAGGGACAAAGCAAGTCATATACATCGATTCCCACAGGCCCCTCATCTTGGCAAATTTCGAGTGTTTAACCTGCCCGTAAGGTCCCAGAAGATCTGTGGCTACATGGGCCATCTTTTCCATCAGCTCACTGGCAAATACTTTTACGGATGCTGCATCCATAAGGCCCATTTCGTGTCTGCTCTGCTGATCGGCAATACGGATAGCCAGAGTTCGAACTGCTTCAAGACCGATAGCCAAATCAGCAACCCTGTTCCTAACAATCGGATCTTTGGAGAGAGGTACACCATTGCGGCTGGTATTATTACAGTAGTCCACCAGCATTTCTATACTGCTCAAAAGTCCATATACTAGACCCATATTTGATCTTTCGAAACCAGCCAGCACGTTGACCACCGCCCAACCATCGCCTTCTTTACCCACAACCTGATTAGCAGGAATATGGACATCATCCAGATATACTTCATTATAAATGTGGGACCCATCCATATAGGGGATCCCCTTTACCGTGATGCCGGGTGTCTTCATATCACACAGCATAAATGTAAGGTTCTTGTGTTTAGGGGCATTAGGATCAGTCCTGTAAACACCGAAAGCCCAGTCAGCCCTGTGAGCGCTGGTATTCCACGTCTTCTGTCCGTTAACAATATATTCGTCGCCCTTGCGTATGGCTGTGGTAGTTAAAGCGGCCAAGTCTGATCCCGCATTGGGTTCACTCCACAGCTCACACCACATTACTTCACCCGATGCTATTCCGGGTAAAAACCTTCTTTTTATTTCCTCGCTGCCGGCAGCAAGTAGCGTCGGCGCAAGCATGGCAACGCCAAACTCATCAACACCCGGTAGACCATAGTAACCTACAGCTTCGCTGAAGATCACTTTATCCATCATATCGCCTTTGCCACCATATTCCGCCGGCCATCCAAATGTGAGCCATCCTTTTTTACCGAACTCCCTCGCACAATAGCAATGAAATTCCCAGCATTCATCGTTTTCGTTTTTCGACTCAATACCTATGTAGGACTCTGGCTTCTTCTTGGCCAGCTCCGCGCAAAATGCATAGATCTCCTTCTTGAGGGCTTCCTGTTTTGGCGTTAACCTGAAATCCATATTTTTACTCCTTATTCAATTAATTTATCTCACTCGACCGCTATTTTAAAAAGTTTCATTGCCGGAGCAATTATCTGGTTCACCAACCGCATATTATACCATAAATTAAAATTTTTGCATCCGGATATCCATAAATTTGATGTATGATAAAATTAACTTTAATATAATAATATAAATGCGCTTACTTATAAAAGTTCTGTTACCGCTATTGCTTGTAATAACGGCTGCTTCTTGTAATCAACCTGTTTATAGAAATACGCTTACATCGCCTCCATCAACTCAGTCATCCTCGGAAAAGGGTAGCATTGAATCGGGACAGCTTCCGGCAGAAGAAAGCACTCCGCAAAACAAGGCTTCCTCTTTCAACCTACCTCGGGTAGTAGTTTTTAAGGTTGAGCCGGCCAATATTGTACCAGAACAGGAAGCCAACCTCACATGGGAAGTGCAGAACGCTTACGATGTTGTTATCGAGCCCGGCTTCAGGATAATACGTACTAAAGGCAATGCCACAGTTAATCCGGCTTTTACCACTACATACAAATTGACTGCGACCAATGACCAGGGCACGATTATCGCCACTACAACTCTCACAGTTTCCGGTGCGCCTATTACGGAAGAAACCCCTACTGTTGCATTCTTTAATGCAGATCCGTATGTAATCAAAAAAGGAGAATCAGCAGTATTAAGCTGGAAAACCACCGAGGCTTCTTCGGTTACCATAGACAATGGTATAGGCATTGTTGCCGGAACAGGAACAACTAGGGTATCACCGGCAGAAACAACTACTTATACAATGATTGCCATCAATCCAAGAGGAGCCCAATTTCAAACCGTAACGGTAAACGTAAAGTAATATATTTTTAATTTTTCCCCAGCTCGCGAAGTCTCTCAAAACCCCTATTTATAGCGGTGAAAATCTCCTTCCGATTGGAACGTATTTTCCTTCTATTCTGTCTTTCAATAAGCCACTGGTCGATAACGGCCAGCTTTATATATTTTACCCTGCCCTGTGAGTCGGTTACTTTTTTTCTTTCCAGCGAACCACCCAACCTTAGCAGTCCCCCCTCCATGGGTGTATCACGTCCCGGATCGCAATTTACCCATTTTCCCAGCCAGACTTCACAATCAATATGGTCTCGAAGCTGTCCCAGGTCAACATTCCTTGAAGATCCAATTCCTTCGACCTGTAAAAAATCCCCCAGAGTAGTATCTGCTTTAATTTGGTAAATACGATATCTCGCCGGAATACCTGCTGCTCGCAACATAGCGATAAGCAAGTTGGTTTTACCGGAACACATCCCCCAACCTTTGTGTAAAACCTGTGACGCACTCAAATCCCAGTCATCCAAACCATAAGGCAGCTCTTTTACAAAATTGAAAATTCGCTGAAATTTCTCGCGTTTGCTATGTGCTCCCTTAATTAGTTCTGCTACTTTCTGCTTTATTTCCTCGCTCCGATCAAAATCACAGAGCGTACTTGCCTGCAGATAGATTATCTTATTGAAACTCATCTCAAAACTTAACGATCTCGATGATTTTATGTCGGCCAGTTAAACCGCTAACTATCTTTACCGAAGATCTTGGAACTTTTAAATGGCTGGCAATAAGCTTTAACACCGCTTCGTTAGCTTTACCTTCTTGAGGTGGTGCTTTTACACGTACAATATATTCTTCCCCCTGTTTTTCAACTCCCTCCCTCCCAGAATTAGGCATTACTCTAACTTTAATCTTCATATTACCGCTTTACCCCAGAGTTCTCCATAATTTCCTTTGGTAGATGATCTTAATGTTTTTACCGCCATTTCACTTACCGGTTTGATCAATTTTGCCTCCGTTATTGTATTGGTAAGTTTAACTGGCCCTTCGGTATATACCCTGATGTAATTATCCGTTAAACCTACGTATATTCCAGAACCCGGTTTTACCTCATTTTCCCACAGTACTTTTCGCACTCTGCCGCGGAATTTCCTGGCAAACTGTTCAGCAAGTTCCGATGCAAGCCTCAGCATTATTAAACTGCGCGCTTTTTTAATTTTTTCACTCACACTGTCTGTCATTTCAGCTGCTACCGTGCCCGGTCTGGGCGAATATGAAAACACATGCATGGCAGAAAATTTCATCTGCCTGCAAAAATCATAGCTTTCTTGAAACTCTTTATCGCCTTCTCCGGGAAAGCCAACCATAATATCTGTTGTAATTGATGCGTCCGGTATTATATCACGTATAGTATCTACTGCTCGCTTAAAATCCGATATATCATATTTACGACGCATCCTTCTCAATATTTTATTACTGCCGCTCTGTAACGCCAGATGGATATGAGGACACATTCGCAAATCCTTCCAGAGGCAGAGTAACTCCCGGCTGATTTCCGTCGGCTGAAGTGATGATAAGCGCAGTCGCTGAATCTTCGTCTCATGAAGTATACGCCGTATTAAACCAGACAATGTAGTTCCATTTTGCAAATAGGCACCGATTTCCAAACCCGTGAGTACAATCTCCTTATATCCCAGCTTTACTTTTTCTTCTATCGTTTTCAATATCAGGTCAGTATCAACACTATATATATCCCGACGAACCAGCGGAACTATGCAATACGAGCAGAAGTTATTGCATCCATCCTGTATTTTTATGAAGCTACGTATGCGTCTCACCGGCCCGATATTACTATCTATACGATTTAAATAAGGCTGTCCTCTCAGCTTTCCATCCAACATCAACGGGATGCTGTTTTTATCGGGATTGTCGACAATAACATCTGCGCCACACTTCACCAGATCCTGTCCGGCTCTATGGGCATAACAACCCGTGACCAGTATAAACGAATCAGGATTTAATCTGCGTATTAATCGAACCAGGTGACGAGCTTTACGATCTGCAACATTCGTTACCGTACATGTATTAATCACGAAGGCATCGGCCCTAACCCCACTTGTAACATAATAACCCAACAGAGCAATTTCTGCGGCAATAGCTTCTGATTCTGCTTGATTTAATTTACAGCCGATTGTCTGAATTGAAACCCGAGGATTTTCCATCGATTTGAACACAAAGAAATTATATTTTCCGTTTCAGCTAAAGGTCAAAAGTACCACAGTTATTATATTCGGAAAATACCTTAAGTTTACTTGACAAACATGCATAACATCCTAAAATACTTAACAGTACCAAAATTTCATTTTGTAGAGCAATATATAACCCACCAGAATAAAGTATAATCCAGGTATCGGGACAGGAGGAAAATACTATGACCATGCAAAACTGCGCCACACCGCGTTACTCTATCAAACAACCACACAATTTGTCGCCACGCATAAAATGGCTACGTGATTATTATTTTCAGGGGGTAAAACGCCGGTGGAACAATGAATTTGTTGGCTTTACCACGGGTACTACCTGGGATATCCAGTATCAGGAGGGCAATTTCTACATTGTGCCGGAAACATATACCTTTTTCCCGGCATTTACTGGTGCCTTTCAGCAGACTTCCCATAAAGTAGAACTACCCGAGGATTTCTGGAAATGGAGCCTGCCCGAGAGATACGCCTGGTTTGTCAAAGAGGTAATGGTTTACTATCTTCCACACGAGGTGCTCCCAGGCGATCTCATTGCCGGCGGGCGGTTCAACGTTCAGACTTCCAAATGTTTCACCGCTGCTCAGGCAAAAGAATATTCCAGAGCTGTATATGGTAAAAAGGGCGTCAGAGAGGCTGTATTCTGGTTTCATAATCATGGTTACGGTAACGCAGGTGCTACCAGCGGACATTTAATACCCGACTATCCGACTGTATTAAATGAAGGATGGAAAAAAATCCATGAAAATCTGAGCAGACGGCTATCTTCTTTATCCAAACGGGATTACGATGGTAAAAAAGGCGGCCAGTTGCGGGCAATGCTTATTGCGGCTACTATGGCACGCGACGTCGCTTTAGCATACAGCAAAGTATGTTCTGACCTGGCGGAAACAGAACCGGATAAAACCCGAAAAGAAGAACTTAAAACTATGGCGGATATCCTACTCCGTGTGCCATGGGAACCCGCCCAGAACTTTTGGGAGGCTCTGCAGTCCCTCTGGCTAACACATATGCTGGTTATGAGCGATGAAAACTATCCAGGCCCTGGCCTCTCATTCGGAAGAGCCGACCAGTACCTATACCCTTTCTGGGAAAAATCCTTAAAAGAAGGAATGGATCGAGAATTCGGTAAAGAACTCCTAAAATGTTTCTGGATTCATTGCAATTATGCCTATGATGCCATGATACGAACCGGCGGTAATCAGGGCATCACCTCGGGGTTCGGACAACTGATAGCCTTATCCGGAATGGGCAAAGGTGGTGTTGATATGACCAATGATCTGACCTATGCAATGCTTGAAGTAATAGATGAGCTTTCTCCATTGCTTGAACCCAAGCCAAATATACGATTACACCGCAACAGTCCCGACAGGTTGCTTGACAAGATCGTGGATATGATTGGTACAAGTCAGGGTTCGCCGTTTTTACTCAATTTTGATGAACGTTCTATCGCTGGTATGCTCCGAGAAGCAAGAATGTCCGGACAGGAGAACAAGATAAATGCCGATAATGTTTTCGACTATGCACCTGTTGGTTGTCTCGAAAATACAATGTGCGGTAATGACCGCTCTGGAACAGTCGATATAAATATCAATCTGCTTAAGGCCGTAGAGCATGCTCTAACCGGTGGCTATGACCTGATACTCTGGACAGATCCTATGAACGGCAAACAGGAACCGCGCAAACGCTGGGGTCCTGCCACAGGCGATGCAACCAAATTTAAAATATGGGAAGAATTCTGGAATGCGTATGCTGCCCATACCAGAGCCCTGATAAAAAGAGCTGCAGAACTTTATGACCGTACCGATAGGATCAGGGCTAAATTTTTCCGCAATCCCTACCTTTCCTGCCTGGTCAGAGGATGTATGGAAAAGGCGATCGATATAAATGAAGGTGGAGCTGAGCTAAACTTTGTAACTGTTGAAGCAGTTACCTTTGCCAGCACGGTTGATTCGCTATTAGCCGTAAAATATCTGGTGTTCGATCAGAAAATATGCACTATGAAAGAGTTAATCAAGGCGCTTAAAGATAATTGGAAGGGACACGAAGTATTACAGGCCAGGGCAATTAATAAAGCGCCCAAATATGGAAGAGACGATGATGTGGCCGATGAGCTGGGTAAAAAAGTTATGGAACTCTGGACTGATGAAACTTGGAAATATAAAACAACGGTCACGAGCAAACAATTCCGACCTGGAATGCTTTCATGGAACTACTGGGTGAGCGACGGCTACATCCTGCCTGCCAGCCCCGATGGTCGTCCCAAAGGAAAATTCCTTTCCAACGCCATCTGTCCGTGTGCCGGCGCTGATATAAATGGCCCTACCGCCAATGTAAACTCGGTCGGCAAAGTGATCGGGGGTAGAGACACGCGGGGAGAAGGAGATTGGCAGGGCTACCTCAATATGCTCCCGAACGGAGCCAGCCATACTATGACCTTCAGTCCATCTTTATTGAGAGACCCTGAGCACCGAGCAAAGTTCAAAGCTTTTTTGAGAAGCTATGCAGAAAATGGTGGCAGTGCACTTCAGCTAAATCTTATAGATGCAGATATCCTGCGAGACGCGCAGAAAAACCCGGATGCCTACAGGCACCTGGTAGTGCGGGTAACGGGTTATAATGCTTACTTCACATCTATAGGACGGGAATTACAGAACGAAATCATTGCACGCGAGAGTCATAGAATTTAGGTTTAGTAATGAAAACAGAAAAGATCATATCTGTACCCGTGTTACAATCGGAAGAAACTCTGTATTATAACCGGGTGGATAGGGCGCTTATTTTACACCTGCAGAAGCTATCTACCGAGGATGGTCCGGGTATACGCACCACTGTCTTTTTTAAGGGATGTCCCCTCCATTGTGAATGGTGCCATAATCCGGAAAGCATATCATTTAAACGGCAGATCCAATGGATTGAATCTCGCTGCATAGGCTGCGGATTATGCGTTGACATATGCCCATATCATTGTCTCCATTTTGACGGAAACACACTTTATAGAAACAGGGATAACTGCAGGGTGTGCGGTAAATGTGCTGAAGAATGTCCTGCTGGAGCCCAGGAGATTCTCGGGCAGGAAATAACACTGGAAAAATTGATGTCTGAAATTCAAAAAGACCGAATCTACTACGAAAAATCGGGAGGGGGTGTAACTTTATCAGGCGGTGAGCCTATGATGCAACCGCATTTCGTTCTTAACCTCTTCAGAGAACTAAAACATACTGGCATTAATACTGCGCTGGATACATGCGGCTTATGCTCACCACAATCATTGCAGCAAATACTGCCGTACACCGACATTATTCTGTATGATCTAAAGGAAATCGATCCGGAAAGACATAGAGAATTTACCGGGCGTGACAATGGGCGCATTCTTTCCAACCTTCTTCTAATCAAAGATTATATAATAAACCATCCTTGGCTAACTCTCTGGATAAGAACTCCCCTTATACCGGGTGCAACTGCTAATAGGAAAACTGTCGAGCAGATCGGCCATTACATCTATACAAACCTTAAAGACGTTTTTCAGCGCTGGGAGTTATGTGCATTCAATAACCTGTGTAGAGACAAATACCGCAGACTAAACATTCAGTGGAAATATTCTGCAACCCCATTGATCAGCAAAGAAGAACTCGACACTCTGGAAAAGATAGGCAAAGAATCGGGACCAGATCCTGCCAGAGTGTTTGCTACCGGCGCCACAAAAGTAGAATCCTGAAAGAGTTTAAGGAGGTCATAAATGCAGGAGCAAAAAACCTTACTGAAAATATTCAGCCAGGAAGATATAAAAAGCTTTGAGCCCGAGATGAAAATTGGCTTACTGGCAACCATTAACGAATCGGGCTTGCCCCACTTAACCCTTATAACGACCATGCAGGCCAGCTCTCCGACAGAAATATTCTGGGGGCAATTCGCTGAGGGCATGAGCAAGGAAAATATCAAGAAAGACCCACGTGCAGGTTTTTTAATAATGACTCTTGACAAACACCTATGGCGCGGCAAGGCAAAGTTTACCAGGACCACACACGAGGGAAAAGAATATGACCTGCTAAATAATATGCCACTTTTCCGCTATAATTCGTATATGGGTATTCACACTGTTTATTATATGGATCTTATAGAACAAACGGGTAAGGAAGTTCTGCCCATGGGTAAAGTAGTGCAGGCAACTATAAAAACGATAATTGCCAGAGCACTGGCAAGCAGAGGAAGTGGCAAGCAGGTTCTAAATTCATTTTCGAGAAAACTGGTTGATAAAATAGGAAACCTGAAATTTATTGCTTATAAAGGCAGCGACGGATACCCGATGATAATACCTGTAATTCAAGCCCAATCCGCCGGTTCCGAGAGCATCATCTTTTCCACATCCGTTTATACAGACGACATTGATAATATCCCGGCCGGTAGCAATGTGGCTTTATTCTGTATGTCCCTTGAGATGCAGAGTGTGGTTTTAAGAGGCTTGTATCAGGGCATTCGTGACATTGGCGGTATCTCATGCGGGAAGATTGAAGTCAACTGGATTTACTCACCTATGCCACCTAAAGCTGAACAGATTTATCCTCCCAAAAAGCTGGAACCGCTCAATAAATTTAACTGATCATTCGACTAAATTCTGTGACGGCGGAGAAAGCCATCAACAAATATTCTAGTAGCATCCATCGCTTCGATAAAAAAACCATGGCGCATGTCTTCGAGAAGAATAAGTTCAGCTTCGGGAATCCTCTCCCTAATAAGTTCGCTGTTTTTATAAGGGACAATTCTATCCGCTGTGCCGGTGATTATCATAACATGAGCCGATATTTGTGGCAGTTCATCCCAGGTATCTTCATGCTGGATTGCGTCTGCCTGAAGTATAAACGTCCTTGTAGGGGTGGGGTGTTCCAAAGTCACGCGATGATAATACTGATAGGCTTCCGGATGTCCTTTAATGAAATCCTCGCTGCAGAAAAACCTGAAGATCTCCATGGTTCTCTGTTCGGGTGTCATATTCTTTAGATAGTCGAAATCGTATAGAATCCTCTGCCCATCGCTGTCAGGCATTATATGATGCCTGCCGCTTGGAGTTGTGCATCCGAGTATCAGGTTGGCAACTCTATTGCTATAGTTAATTGCTAGCCTTTGAGCAATTATTCCGCCCATTGATACACCAAATATATTGGCCTTTTCAATAGATAGTTCGTCCAGTACTCTTACGATGTCCTCCGCCATCATAGGTATGGTAATTGGTGTTCTCGGTTTATCACTTCGACCAACACCTCTATTATCTACCAGAATAACTTTATAGTTTCGAGAAAATTCGTAGGGTAATTGCCCCCAGTGCAATGAATAATGCCCGAATCCCTGTATCATAACCAGAGGGTCTCCCTGCCCGAGCACTTCATAATATATCTTTACACCGTCTATATCGATTATAGTCATCACTACTCCTGTTCATGTTTTATTTACATATGATATTCGACTACTACATGCTGACAATAATATCAGGTTTACAAAAGTTTGAAAACACTCTCTTAGAAGCTTATAATCGCTATATACAATGAAGTCGTTTGGGTATTTAATTGGCCTAATTATCTCTACATCCCTATCCTTATTGTTGACCTGCACAGGCTGTTATCATATACCGGTTGGAGAACCGGTGCCACTAGAGCCGGTTAAGTCCACAATTTCAGATTCTGCAGTTTTCAATTTCGGTCAGATAGAAATATATCCGAATCCGATCGTTGCCGGTGAGCCTTTCGATGTAAATATTACAGTTAGTAATTTTGGCAAAGTCGCTGTAACGTATAAAGCGATACTTATGTTAAACGGAAATTTGATCGATACTCAGATACTGAATATCGGACCGGGTATGAATGACCAGGTGAAATTTCGCACTTCCGTAAACACGCCCGGAAAATACGAAATAAAGATCGGATCACTGGCAAAAACCGTTATTGCCGTTAAAAAATCCGTTGAAACCATACTTAAACTCGGGAACGGTGTTATTGACGGGTTCGACCCGATAATTGGCTCAACATCCGATGCCACACAGGTTCATGCCTGCGTGGAGGGTTATCTGATCAAACTTAATGCACCCGACGGTGGTTTTATAATCAATAAGGTCGATATAATGGGCTATATCAAAAGCAGTACATATGATTTCGACCACGATCCTGTATTCGGTCCGGGTACATGGGCATATGGACCCGATATTGCATTGGCCGAGCCCGTTCGTCCTGATTTCAGCGTGACTATCTACGATGGCAAGCATAATCGCCTGTACACGGGCAATTTCAGCAAAGAGCTATTTACCTATTCGCCGGGTTGGATTACGGTTTCAATACCATCCATCAAAGTAGCAGGTGATTTCTTTATCGAGGTCAACAGCTATAACCCACCCAGACTGAACGGTTTGTCCTTCTACGATTATTATCCAATATATACAGTACATACGTGGTATTATCAGTTGTACATCGGTTACGAGAATGCGATTGATGTGCAGTCATGGGTTTCTGTCGACGGCAGTATTATGCCGGATCGTTATCTGACCTATAATTGGCTGATCCAGGCTGCAGGCTATCCACTATAATCTTTTACGATATATTTACATTATCCCCATTTTATGGTATAAAACAACCTGAGAAAGTGTAGTCTGTTTTGGCTCATACCCATTGGAAAATTCTGTCTGAGATTGAAAAACCCTTCTCTATTGAAGGTGTCCATTCTCTCGTAGTCAGACTTATCAGCAACAGAGGCATATCAACAGCTAGCGATGCTGATAGCTTTCTTAAAGCTGATCAACGCCTTTGCGTAGATCCATTTCTTTTACCCGATATGCATATGGCAGTCAACCGCGTGTATCAAGCACTCCTATCCGGAGAAAAAATTGCAGTTTACGGTGATTTTGATGCTGATGGAATCACTGCCACTGCTCTCCTTGTTCAGGGTCTAAAGGAGCTCGGTGGAGATGTAATCCCCTATATCCCACACCGCTTTTATGAAGGTTATGGGCTTAAAATCGCTGCCCTGGAAAAGCTCAGGAAGCAGGGCGTAACACTGGTTATAACTGTTGATACAGGTATAACCGCGTTTTCAGAAATCGAAAAAGCCCACAAAATGGGCATGGATATACTGGTTACTGATCATCATGTGCCGCTAATAGAGCTACCTCCTGCACGGATCATCGTCGATCCAAAACGCATTGATTCAAAATGTCCCTTCGTTGATTTTGCCGGCGTAGGTGTAGCTTTCAAATTATTACAGGCAGTACTCACAGGATCAAATAAAGACGAGGTAATTAAGAATTCTCTGGAACTGGTTACACTTGGCACAATTACCGATATGTCACCGCTGCTTAGTGAAAACCGCTACTGGGTTAAAACCGGGCTGCGGCTGCTCAACAACACGAATCGGGTCGGTCTTATTGAACTGATGAACTGTGCCAATATAGATAGAAGAAGGTTATCTGCTGAAACCATTTCATATCAAATAGGACCCAGACTTAATTCCGCCGGACGCCTGGACGATGCAGAAACCAGCTATCGACTGCTCACCACCTGTGATCGTGTAGAAGCCAGCATGCTGGCAATGGAACTCGAAGAGAAAAATAAAGAAAGACAGAAGATTGTAGCTGATACTTATGAAAAAGCCCACCGACAAATATTGGAAGACGGTACCGATAGGCCTATATTAATGGCTGCGGATTCTGATTACCCTGCAGGAGTGATGGGTCTTGTGGCGGGAAGGCTTGCCGAAGAATTCTATCGGCCGGTCATCCTGTTTAAGATAGGACCTGAAATGTGTCGTGGTAGTGCTCGCAGCATTCAGGAGTTGGACCTGATGGAAGCGTTAAAGAGCTGTGACCACCTGTTATCCCGATATGGTGGCCATGCCATGGCGGCCGGTTTCAATGTTTATACAAGAGATCTACAGCAATTCCAGAAGGAAATGAGGGAGTATGCTGAGAAAAAACTGACAGGTATCGATCTTCGCCCCCATATTGATATCGATGCCGAGGTACCGCTTTCCATCTTCTCCGGTGGCTTATTCGAAGAAATACGCCAGATGGAGCCTCACGGAGTTGGCAATCCCTGCCCCGTTTTTCTAAGCCGCAATGTTGAGGTCGTAGAACAAAGGCAGATGGGCATTCAGAACGACCATATCAGACTGAAATTGAAACAGGATGGCGTTATCTGGGATGCTGTGGGGTTCAGACTGGGAACCTATATAGGGGAACTGAGTAATCACATCGATATAGTCTATTCTATACAAGAAGACAATTTTAACGGTCAATCACAACTAAGGCTCAACCTTCTGGATTTCGATCGTTCCCGGTAAGGATGTGCGGCACATCAGCAATATTAACGTTTTTTTTGGCCGTTATGAATCTCATTATCAGCAGAGGAATAGCAACAACCAGAATAAGCAGGTCTATAACCTGAGCCTGCTGAAGATTAAAGAGGTACTTATCTCCTTCACGGAAAAAGTGTATGCCAAAATCCCCAACGCTAAAATAAATCAACCATAGCAGGAAGAGCGCTCCCTGTGTTTTGAGCCGCTTACGAAGTAACCACAAGATTATAAAACCCGCCAAATTCCAGAGCATATGAAATATCTGTGTAGGATAGAGAGGCACGCCATGTGGGGCATAGCTTAAGGGATGCTCATAGATTACCGCGATGGGCAGATCACAGGTTAATCCATAACAACAGCCATTGATGGTACAACCAATTCTACCGATAGCCTGTCCCAGTATAGCACCCGGAGCAATAATATCCCCCAAAACCCAGAAGGAGATCTTTTTAATATAAACATAAATGATCAGTGCCGCCAGAGCTCCCAGTACGGCTCCCCAGATAGCCAATCCGGCAAAGTTAACCAGTTGATCGGGATGTGTGGAGTAATATTCCCATTTATCTATGATATGAATCAAACGTGCACCTACAATGCCGCCTATTACACACCATAAAGCCAAATCCCAGATAATATCCTGCGAAAGGCCTTTACGTTTGGCCTCAACCAAAGCTACAGCAATTACAGCGATGACTGCCAGAACCACCATTATTCCATACCATCTGACCTCCAACGTTCCCAGATTAAAAATAACAGGATTCCAATCGATGTGAAACATAATTAAATACGCTCTCCGAAAATAGCATTAACAAAAGATACCGAATCA
Organism: Dehalococcoidia bacterium; assembly: GCA_034436215.1. Classification (GTDB taxonomy): domain Bacteria; phylum Chloroflexota; class Dehalococcoidia; order GIF9; family UBA5629; genus UBA6808. Next base: position 4,266 of record DAOTVU010000061.1, on the reverse strand, counting down.
AAAGGAGCAATATCGTCGATTTTTTCCCCGGTACCGATATATTTTATGGGAATTTTAAGTTCATCACAGATGGCCAGCACTATTCCTCCCTTGGCAGTCCCATCCAGCTTTGTAAGGAAGATACCAGTAACATCCGCTGCCTCCGCAAAATGGCGTGCCTGTGAAAGGCCATTTTGACCTGTTGTAGCATCAATGACAAGTAATACCTCACAGGCCACATCGTATTTAGCAATGATTTTTTTTATCTTTTTTAACTCATCCATAAGATTGTGCTTGGTCTGAAGTCGGCCGGCAGTGTCTATTATGACTACATCGGCCATGCGGTTTTGCGCAGCCTGGAGCGTGTCGTATACTACCGCACCCGGGTCGGCGCCGGGCTGATGGGCGATAACCTCCACACCCACCCGATTCCCCCACAACTTTAATTGGTCAATAGCGGCAGCACGAAACGTATCAGCCGCCCCCAGTAATACTTTTTTACCTATATGCCTGTATTCGTTGGCCAGTTTAGCGATACTGGTGGTCTTACCTGTCCCGTTTACCCCTACCATTAAAATAACCAGCTTGTTTGAATTATTACTTGCGACCGAATCCTGCTTTCTGAAGTCAATGATTTTCACCATCTCTTCTTTCAAAATAATTCGTACAGCATTTCCCCCTTCAACTTTCTCCTCTTTCACCCTTTTTTTTACACGATCGATTAATTTCGCCGAAGTCGAAATCCCGACATCAGCCAGAATGAGCAACTCCTCAAGCTCATTCCAAGTAGACTCATCGATCTTAGACCGGTTGAACAGACTTGATATCCGGCCGAAAATCCCTTCTCTTGTACGCTTGGTACTCTGCTCTGTTCGTTTAAAAAGATCCAACATATATATTTCCAATAAACAGCATTACACAGCAGGACGCTATGAAATAAAAGGCCTGCCAAGCATATTTTTCATTTCTTCGCCACAATGTCGGCGTATCCCTTAATCATTTCGGCTTTGATCATTTTGCGTATGCGTTCCCTCATTATCGGATCCCTTATCAAATCGATCATCCTCCGACTGAATTCGAGATAGCGAGTATCATTCTGAGGGAAATCGAAAAGCCCGTGAGATTCGTAAAACTTGAAATCGGCATCAAACGGAAACCGCAGCCTGGACCATATTTGATCACGGAATATCTTATGCCCACCTACGCCCAAGAAGGTTTTAGGTCTGAAATACTTATGCTGAACATACTCAACGCATTTACCTGCAAATGCATCCAGCAATAGATCAATTTGATTTGAATCTTTACTTTCATCTGTTACCACTCCCATATAATTGGCATCCATCATCTCAGCGATAGCCTGGATAATTTCCTGCAAATTTGGAATCTGCATCAACGGCCCCGATATAATAAAACCGAGTTGTTTACCACTGTACCAGGGGATATGGCCATTAAAAAAACTTCTGTCCCAGAACATTTTAATCCGGGATGATAAAAATCTGTCTCTGATTGCACCTGCAAATATCACCACATCGGGATCTCTCATTTCCTCATTAAAAAATTTCATAAATCCGTCTTTATCGCCATAAACGCACCTATTATCGAAGGCGCACTCCAGACATCCCAGACAACCGCCTTTAATATCGATTTCGCGGATATTTGTCACATCAATATTCTGTTTGAACGCTCCGGCAAACCGCGCAACCATTCTGGCGATATTCGACTTTTCATCTTCGATATCAGCCAGTACTTTTATACTTACACCACCGGTTTTGATACTTGATGCTGGCCTACCCGGCCGGTAGATAAAATTACTTTGTTTCACCGGTGAATTAAGCCGCATTGTAGGAGTATTAAATTCCGCAGCACTGAGAAATTCTGCTGCCCATTTAAGTAATGAACTCCTTCGCTCCTCGATAAAAAGGTCATCCATATCCGCAGAGAAATATTCGGTAAATTTCATGCCCAGATCTTCACAGATGCCCCTCATATAATTATTGGCCGTATGATCGAAGAAATGTATCGAGGTAGTCAATGTACAGGCGTATTTATCTTTAAAGGCCTCCTGAACATTATTTTCCCAGATCATCTCAATAAAACGCTTACACTGGCTGGGAACAAGGAAAACATAGAGAGGAACAGCCCACATTACTGCATCGGCTTTTTTAATCCGGTCTATGATTTTGTGAAAATATTCATTATTTTTCTCTATTCTGGCGATATCATGAGATATATTGATAATATCGAACTCATGCTGGGGAATTTTCTTTTGAATAAACTTTATATACTGGACAGTAACGCTGACTTCTCCCTTTGGGCTTCCATTCAATACCGAGACTTTCATATAATAAATCTCCTTATTAACTTATTGGCAATATAAAATTACTTTGTTTCTTTCTGTCCCTTCACTCTGATGACAAGACCATGTATTAAATAAGCGGAAAGAAGCACAAGACCGCTGAGCAATATAATGGTAGCACCTGAAGCCAGATTCAATAAATATGAAGTCCATAAACCGGCTAACGTAAAAACCATGCCAAAGGCCACCGATAGTAGCATCATTGTTTTCAGGCTGTGTGTGACGAGACGTGCCAGTGCAGCCGGAAAGGTCAACATGGCAATAACCAAAATCATACCCACGACTCGAATAAGTACCACCACTGTTAGCGCGACCATGCTCAACAGCACCAGATATAGCCCTGTCACCCGTATCCCGGCAGTAACAGCATATTCTTCATCAAAACAAAGCAAAAGTAATTCTTTATAAAAAAACGCAACGATGCCAATAATAACTGCATCGAGTATTGCCATCAGATATAAATCCGATAGTGGCACGGTAAGTATATTTCCAAATAAATAGCTCATCAGGTCGGGTGCGTAACCGGCTGATAAGCCTATAAAGATGATTCCAAGTGCCATACCCGTCGCCCAGATAATGCCTGTGGTAGTATCTTCAGGCAATCTGGTTTTTTTGGCTGTCAGCCCCATAGTTAGAGCTGAAATAAGGGCAAAAAACATGGCTCCAATAACAGGATTAAATCTGAGAAAGTAACCCAACCCGATACCTCCAAAAGAAGCATGGGCTATACTGCCACTCATCGATACAATTTTCTTTACAACCACATACACACCTACAATGCCACAGGCTACAGAAGCCAGTATTCCGGCCACCAAGGCATGACGCATAAACTCGAACTGAAACGCCTCAAACATATTTAATGTTCGCGCAGAATTCTATGAGGTATCTGACCATGAGCAATCAGCTGTACAGGGCAATGATAGGTTGCTTCCAGAATTTCGGGTGTTATCTCCCGCGACCCATGATAATATAGCCTGTGATTCAGACATGCAATCTTATCTACCACAACCGAGATGGCACCTATATCATGTGAAACCATGATAATAGTCATTTCTTTTTTAAGCATTTCCAGCAATTCATAAAACTCCGTCTGCATGATTGGGTCTACGCTGGCGGTAGGTTCATCCAGCAACATTAACTCCGGACTAGATACCAATGCACGCGCAATCATCACTCGCTGTTGCTGACCGCCAGATAACTGTCCAATCTGGGCATCGATATAGTCCCCCAAGCCCACCTTCTTAAGCATGTTTAAAACCACATCTCTATCGGACCGGTCATAATACTTGCCCAAGCCCTTGTGACTATACCGGCCCATCATGGCCACCTCATAAACGCTTACAGGGAAATTTCGATCGAAATTACTGATCTGGGGCACATATCCTATCCTTCCCCGACTTTTTACAGGTGTACTCCCCAGAACCGTTATTACACCTCTATCAGGACTCACCAGGCCCAGAATAACTTTAAGAAGTGTTGTCTTACCGCCTCCATTAGGTCCGATAATTCCAAGGAAATCGTGCTCTTCAACAGTCAGACTTATATCATCGAGTACTTTATTATCACCATAACTCACATTGACATGTTCCATTTTCAGCACTGTTCGGTTCATCTTAATGGAGAGCCTCCTTAAAAGCCTCCGCTACCCTTTGCATATTTTCCAGGTAATCGCTGGCCAATGGATCGATAACCACAACGCGGCCCTTTATCTCACGTGCTATCGCTTCAGCACTCCTGGCATCGAATTCCGGAGAAACAAAAATTATCTTTATATTTTTTTCTTCAGCTTCTTTTATCAATCTGGCCATGTACGCAGCCTGCGGTTCTTTTCCTTCACGCTCGATACCGATTTGCTCCAGTCCGTAATCTCTAGCAAAATAACCCCACGCCGGGTGATAAACGAGAAACATCCTCATTTTCGCCCCGCTTAA
>DAOTVU010000060.1:0-73743 GCA_034436215.1 Dehalococcoidia bacterium | reverse complement strand
GAGAGAGCGGCTCGCTGTCGGCTGATATCGATATAGATCGCATATACACCTTACGTTTTTTGAATGAGATATATGGGAGTGATGGACGGTGAAGCTGCGATATCGTCTTCCTCTCCTGTTCATCCTGATGGCCCTGGTGCCGGTGCTGGTGGTTGGCTGCATAGCTTTTGAGTCCGCCCGGCAGGCCGTTGAAAAACAGGTGACCAACCATTTAATTTCGGTAAATCTGCTGAAGAGCAGTGAACTAAAGCGCTGGATCGATGATAACATGCACAGCCTGGAAGAACTGGCTCAACGGCCGCTGGTACGGCAGTATGCGGGAATGCTGGAAGACCGCGACCAACTCGATCCGGATTTCCTGACGGCGCGTGATAAGCTGGTAATGGAGCATCTGATGCCCGGGCTTCGTATGGGCGGTGGCTTTACCGAGCTTTTCTTGCTGTGTCCCCGGCAAGGCATCATACTGGCTTCTACCGATAAGCTAAATGAAGGCAAATACCGCAGTGACCGCCCGTACTTTGTCCATGGCAAAGAAGGCACCTATTTTCAGGGTGTTTATTACTCGGTGCCGCTTCAATCGCCGGCAATGACCGTAAGTACGCCTGTCAGGGATGCCCGGGGGAATTTGGTGGCGGTTATGGCCGGTCGGCTTGACCTGAGTGAGCTGTCGAAAATAATCAAGGCGCAGAGCGGCATGAGCACCAGCGAAGATACCTATCTGGTCAATACAGCGTACTTTTTCATCACCGAGCCGCGGTTCGGGCAGGATTATGCTTTAAAAAAGACGGTGCATACCAGGGGCGTTGAGCGGGGACTGGCCGGTGAGGACGGCGTGGATTTTTACAGCGACTACCGCGGCGTGCCGGTTATCGGAGCCTTTAAATGGCTGCCTGAATATAATATGTGCATGATCACCGAAGTCGAACAGGCCGAGGCTTACGGCGCCATTTACAGGGCCGGCTGGCCGATCCTTGGCACCGTGCTGGTGATAGTAGCCGCCGTTATTGTGGTGGGACTGCTGGTAGCGCGCGACATCACCCTGCCCCTTCGCAGGCTGGTTGCGGGCACCGATGAGATAGGACGCGGAAACCTCGACTGCCGCATGGGCATACAATCACCTGATGAGTTAGGTGAACTGTCCCGCGCCTTCGACAGAATGGTGGAGAAGCTCAAATCCACCACCATCTCACGGGATGAGCTGGAGGTCAAAGTGCGCCAGCGCACCGAACGGCTCGATGAGGTGAACAGGGAGCTGGAAGCCTTTGCCTATTCGGTATCGCACGATCTGCGCGCGCCTCTGCGTGCCATCAACGGCTTCATCAGCATACTGCTGGAGGAATATGAACAGAAGCTGGATGCCGAAGGCCGGAGGATATGTGCGGTGATAGCGGACAGTGCCCGTAATATGGGCACACTGATCGACGACCTGCTGGCCTTTTCACGCTCCGGTCGGGTAGAAATCAACTCGACGCAAATCGATATGGAAAAACTGGCCAGATCGGTTTTCGATGAACTGACCGATCCACGGCAGCGCCAGCACATCCAGCTCCATGTGGGGGCTCTGCCTCCCGCCGTGGCGGACCGGACGCTCATCCATCAGGTATGGGTAAACCTGATCTCAAATGCTATCAAGTTCTCCGCCGGCAGAGAGACACCCGTCATCAGCATTGACGGCGAGTCGCTCAATGGCGAGAATATTTACAGAGTGCAGGATAACGGCGTGGGATTTGATATGAAGTATGCTGACAGGCTGTTCGGTGTATTCCAGCGTCTGCACAGCTCCACTCAGTTCGAAGGGAACGGGGTGGGACTGGCCATTGTTAAACGGGTGGTCAACCGGCATGGTGGCAGGGTGTGGGCGGAGGGAATGGTGGACAGAGGTGCCGTTTTTTATTTCACACTTCCGGGGAGGTGAAGTTTTGCATGCAAGGCATGGAAATCATTGATGTTCTGCTGGTGGAAGATAACCCGCAGGACGCTGAACTGACGATGCGTGTTCTCAGGAAACACAACCTGGCCAACGATATATTCGTGGTCGAAGACGGTGAGCAGGCACTGGACTTTATTTTTTACCGTGGAAAATATGCCGAAAGCGGAGTTGCCAGGCACCCCAGGGTCATTTTTCTCGACCTCAAACTTCCCAAAATAGATGGTCTTCAGGTGCTGCGGGAGATACGGCAGAATGAGAGTACGCGCCTTATCCCGGTAGTCGTGGTCACATCATCCAGAGAGGACCCCGATATTAAAAAGGCTTATGAGTTAGGAGCCAACAGCTACGTTGTCAAACCGGTCGATTTCGAGGCATTTGCCGAGAGCATCAAACACTTGGGCCTGTACTGGCTGCTGGTAAATCAGCCGCCGGTTTAATAGTATATTATTTATTGAATTTTTAAAGGAGATGCAGATTGGAGATGCAAATGGGCCGGCCTATCAGAGTCCTCATACTGGAAGATACACCCACCGATGCCGAATTATGCCGTCGGGAGATTAGCAGGACACTGCCCGACTGCCGGTTCCTCTGTGTGGAGACGGGTGAAGAATATACCACAGCACTGGAGCAGTATGAACCCGATGTCATCATCAGCGACTATAAACTGCCTTCCTTCGACGGCATGATGGCCCTCGAGCTGGCCAGAAGGATATCGCCCTATACGCCCTTCATCATCCTGACGGGCTCAATGAATGAGGATGTGGCTGTGGAATGCATGAAGGCCGGAGCCTGGGACTATGTGATAAAGGAACATATAAAGCGGCTGGGCGCGTCGGTGGTAAACGCGCTGGAGGAAAAAAGCCTTCGCCTTGCCCGGCACAGGGCGGAGGAGGCACTGCGGGAAAGCGAGCAGAGATACCGCACACTTTTCGAGAAAGCCCCGAATCCCATTCTGATGATTGATATGGAGGGTAACTACATAAACGCCAATGATGCGGCACTGCAGTTCCTGGAATGCACATCCGAGGAACTGCTGGCAAAGAATGTCCGCGATACCCTGCCGGCCGGCGATAATGTGGAAGAAAGGTTTAAGCAGCTGACAGAAATGTGGCGGACGGGCGGCAGGCTGGAACGGGAATATATGGTCAATGGTAAGGTTAAGGTGCTGGATCTTTCCATTACACCCTGTAACTGGAAGGGTAAGCCTGCCGTGTTCGGCATAGGCGTCGATATTACGGAGCGCAGGCAGACAGAAGAAGCCATCCTTAAGTCGAAGATGCTCCTGCAGACCGTTATCGATTCAACGCCGGACTGGATATGTGTAAAAGACCGCCGGCACCGCTACCTGCTGGTAAACAGGAGCTTTGCCATGGCGATGAATCTGGAACCCAGGGACATGGTGGGCAGAGCGGATACCGACTTTTTCCCTGAGGAGCTGTGCGTTGGAAATGAAGCCGAGGGGGTCCACGGCTATCACGGGGATGACGATATGGCGTTTCTGGGTCACACTGTTTATTATCCTGCCGCCATCACCTGGCCGGACGGGACTGTACATATCTACGATGTTTACAGGATACCTCTGCGGGATGAAAAAGGGGAGATATATGCCGTTCTGGTGTATCACCGTGATATCACCGAAAGGCAGAAGGCCGAGGATGAGAGGAAGCAATCCTATCTGGCACTCGAGAAAGCTTTTGATGATATCATACTCGCCATGGCTAAAGTCGTTGAGATGAAGGATCCCTATACGGCCGGCCATCAAACACGTGTGGCGGAGCTGTCCGCCGCCATTGCCGGGGAGATGGGGCTGTCTGAAGAACAGGTGCGGTATATCAGGACGGCAGCGCTTATCCATGATATCGGCAAGATTTATGTCCCATCCGATATATTGAGCAAACCGGGTAAACTCAGCCCCGTAGAATGGGAGCTGATCAGGACCCATGCTCGGGGCAGCTATGACATATTGAGCAAGATCGAGTTTCCCTGGCCGATCGCACAGATCGCCCTTCAGCATCATGAGAGATTGGATGGTTCTGGATATCCCCGGGGGCTCAAGGACGATGAGATCATGCTGGAGGCCAGGATTTTAGCTGTGGCTGATGTGGTTGAAGCCATGGTTTCACACCGCCCCTATCGTGCCGCCCTCGGCATGGATGCGGCAATTGAGGAGCTGGAGCAGAAAAAAGGGATACTTTACGACCCCCGGGTGGTGGATATCTGCCTCAAGCTCCTGCGTGAGAAGGGGGATGTTCTGCAGGATGTACATGGTGACTGAGGGCAGGGCTGATTGAAGTTTGGGGAAGGCACGGCTAACCTTTGCCTCTGGATGATTTGCGCTTCAGTCTCGAGAGCCTCTGGCGGCATCGATCGCTGCAGGTCTTACGCGTGCTTCTTTCCGAATCGAACCATTCCAGACAGATGGGACACCGGACCGGTCTAACTTCTCCCATCACCTCCCACATAAACATCAGCCACATGGCATCCAGCAGTCGAATGGGGTGCAGATAAATGCGCCCCGCATGTTCCGGGTTGATCTGCGGCCGGACATATCCCCCTATCCTTTCATTGATGCGGTCGATTATATAATGGCTGGCGGCTTCACGGGGCCGCCCGCCCAGCAGCTGCCATTTACGGTAAAGACGGGAATCGGCGGCGGCAATTAGCTGGCTTCGTTTATCCAGCTTCAGATACAGGCCGTCATCTTCCCGGCAGATCAGGGATGCGATAGTTGAATCCTTCCCCTCTCTGACCAGGTCCCACAGGTAGATTAACCGCCTCATCTCATTGAGCTCGAACTGCCACCTGGCCGTGGACTCAGCCAGCAGAAAGGCTGGAGGGAGTCCTTTTCGACTGTATTTCACCCGTTCTGCGGTAAAGCCCAGCAGACCGTAACGGGAGGCGAAATCCACCATTGCCCTGCCGTCCTCAATCAAGCAGAACCTGCGGTGAAGTACGGGAACACTTCTCAACGGGGCATAATAACGCTTCCTTTTACCTGCACATACTATGAAGGGAGGCCTGCTGTCCAGATCGGCCGTGTCGCCATGCTTTGATGGGGACAACAGACGTCCGGCCCGATGGGTGATTCGGAATTTTTCCTCATATACAGGCCAGAAAAATACACCTTCACCGCTGATCGCCTGCCTTAAATAGAAAGATTTTATAGTCGAAGTCATAATATAAAATGTCACATTAAAATTAAAAATATCGTGACGTATTTATCATATCATTTATACAAAATAAGTGCACGGCCACCTATTGACCTTTGCGGCCTGTTGGGGCATTATTAGAAAAAGGAGGCATGATATGAAGTATATATGGCTGTTTGCGGCCGTTGCCGCGATTTATGGTGCCATTGCCGGTTCCTTTTTCGAACACACACCGCTGACTGCTGTAGCTTTTGCCCTTCTCGGCCTGATCTTTGCTATGGCTGCATGGAGAGATATAGCGCAGAAATCCTGAACGTTCAGAGAACCCTGCCTCCCTTTGATTTAACAGAATAATTACATTTATTTATTTTATTATGGAAATAGTCCGGTATTTCCTGTTTTTTTTAGTCGGGCTATGCTGTGGCAGTCTGGCCAATCTGGTTGCCGCCGGTCTGCTGCGCGAGCCGCGTTCGTTTATCCCTTCAAACTGTACCGGGTGCGGAAGACCATGGTCTTTATACCTTATAATCCCGGTTGCCGGCTTTTTTATGGCTAAAAGAAGGTGTCCCGGCTGCGGAGCCGCTCTGTCGGTGCGCATACCGCTGGTGGAGATAGTCGGCGGGCTGCTTTTCACCTGCATATTTTGCAGGTACGGCTTTTCCTGGGTGCTTTCCCTGTCCGCTATTTACATACTGCTGTTGATGATACTGATGATCACCGATGCTGAGAAAATGCTCCTTCCCAATGCCATCACCTACCCCGGGTTTATCATAGCCCTGCTGTTATCGGCATCCATAACGCTTCTACATCTGAGGCCTCCCTGGTCTCTGGTACTCCCTCTGCCGGATATGCTGGCATTCGTAAACATCTATTTCTATAACATTTTAATCGGAGCCTTTTGCGGATTGCTGCTTTTAATGCTGGTGGTTGTCGCTTCCCGGGGAGGGATGGCGCTGGGCGATGTCAAGCTGGCGGCACTGATCGGCGCTATGGTCGGATTTCCCGCCGTGCTGGTTGCGCTCTTCCTGGCTGTAATTGTGGGCGGTCTGGTGGCGGTGGTGCTGCTGATTGCCCGCAGAAAAGGGAGAAAGGACCCCATACCCTTCGGTCCATTTTTATGTCTGGGCGCCGTTCTGGCTATGCTCTGGGGGAGGGAGCTGTTGCACTGGTATCTAGCGCAGTTGCTGTAAAATTTCCCTCTTTACCTATCCATCCTTCAAACTGTATCCTGCGTTTGTGATTGTTACTTTTCGGCTCACTATTGCTGAGACTCGGCGGTCAAAAAAATTATCCTCCCGACTCTTATCCACCCGGAGATTATGTGGAAAAATTAAAAAGGCTTGTATTTGCCGTAATATGATTATCGAGGAGGATTGACTATTATGACCGGTAATAGCATCAGTTCATCTCAGGGTGGGAAAAAGAGATTCAGGCTGGGGGTTCAGTGGAAAGTCACTCTGATAGTGATGGCGGTGGTGGTAGTCTTTATGGCCTTCATCCTCGGCTACCTGCTGCCGCAGATGCAGAGCTCGCTTTACGAGGCCAAAAAGGTCGAAACGCAGGATCAGGTTCAGACCGTCTGCAGTATACTGCAGTACTATTATATGTTTGAGGAATGCGGTGCCATGACCAGAGAGGATGCGCAGAAGGATGCCAAGACCGCGATAGCATCCCTGCGTTACGGGCCCGAGAACATGAACTATTTTTTTGTTATCGATTATCGGCCTTATATGATTGTGCATCCCTTCAATACCAGGCTGGTGGATACCGATGTCAGCCAGTACAAGGATGCAAATGGAGACCTTATGTTCCAGAAGATGGTCGCGCTGGCCAGATCGCAGAAGGAAGGGTTCACTTCCTATATGTGGCAGTACAAGAACGAGGCCAACCGCATCGTACCCAAAACGTCATATATTAAGTCCTTTGAGCCGTGGGGCTGGATTGTGGGAACGGACATCTATACCGTGGATGTGGAAGAGACGATAGGTGCCGTCCGAACGCAGATATTGATAATCTCGCTGGTAATCATGCTTGTCAGCGTGCTGTTCTGCATCTGGTTGGTCAGAATTATGATAAGCAGGCCGCTTAAATCACTGGTGGGCGTGGGCAAAGCCGTCGCGGTTGGTGATGTTGAACAGGATGTTGTCGTAAAATCGGATGATGAGGTCGGAGAGGCGACCCGGGCTTTTGCCGACGTGGTGGCCTACATGAAGGATCTGGCCGCCGCCTCGGAAAAGCTGGCCGGAGGCGACCTCAATGTTGAGATTGCCCCTAAATCGGACAAAGATGCACTCTCCCATGCCTTCGGCAGTGTGGTCGCCAATTTGAAGGATTTGATCTCCAATATGCAGAAGGTTTATCTGGAGCAGATGGCCGGAGATATAGACTACTATATGGCCGCTGATAAATATCGGGGTGCCTTTAAAGAGGTTGCCGAGGGTTTTAATGCGGCCATCAGGATGCACGTGGATAACATACTCAAAATACTGGGTATTCTGAGCTCCTACGCGGACGGCGATTTTAAGCCGGTGCTGGAAAAGCTGCCGGGCAAGCAGGCTGTTGCCAATGAGAAAATGGATATGCTGCGCAACAATCTCATGGCCATCATACAGGAGCTCGATGAACTGACTATGGCGGCGGCGGAAGGCAGACTGGACGTGAGAGGTGATGCCGGCAGGTTCAAGGGGGACTATCTGAGGATAATCAACGGGTTTAATAAAACTCTTGATAGTATCGTTGTACCGCTTAATGAAGCGGGTGCCGTGCTGGCACGTGAGGTTAATTACGATCTGACAACACATGTGGCGGGTAATTACCAGGGAGAGCTGGAGAAGCTTAAAGATGCCATCAACTCATCACTGGACAACAGGATAGCGGTGGTGGTTAAACTCAAGCAGGTTACCCGGGAACTGCAGGAGTCCAGCAAACAGCTCATCATGGCGTCGGAGCAGGCCGGTCAGGCCACACAGCAGATAGCGGCTTCCAGTCAGCAGGTGGCTAAAGGAGCCGCCGACCAGGCGGGCGCACTGCAGGAGACGATGAAGGCTATGGAAAATCTCTCCCGTGCTATCGACCAGATAGCCAGGGGCGCACAGGAACAGGCGCAGATGATTGAGAAAAACGTGCAGCTGGTGAGCCAGGTATCAAGCGCTATCAATGACATTTCGGCAGGTGCACAGAAGGCGGCGGCCGGTGCCCGGGTGGCATCCGAGTCCGCTCAAACGGGCGCTGCTATGGCGCGTGAGACCGTTCGTGGAATGGAGAATATCAAGAAAACAATGGATGCGGCCTCCGGCAAGGTCAACGGGCTGGGTGAAAGGTCCAGAGAGATAGGCAAGATCGTGTCGGCCATCGATGATATAGCCGACCAGACCAACCTGCTGGCGCTTAATGCGGCGGTGGAGGCTGCACGAGCGGGTGAACAGGGCCGCGGCTTCGCCGTGGTTGCTGATGAGGTCAGGAAGCTCGCTGAACGCTCGCAGGAGGCTACCAAGGAGATCGCTGACCTTATCGGGGGAATACAGAACGGGGTGGCAGAGACCATCCGGGCAATGGAAAACGGGAACAAGGAAGTTGACGCAGGCTATGAGCTGGCAAATAAGGCGGGTGAGGCGCTGGAGCAAATCCTCAACCATGCCAGAGATGTTGGTGTGCAGGTGGAGCAGATTTCCAGTGCCGTCGAGGAGCTGACCGCTATGAGCACGGAGATGGTCAAGCTGAGCGATAATATCAGTGCGATTGTCGAACAGAACACGGCGGCAACCGAGGAAATGGCGGCTACCGCCAAACAGGTATCTAAAGCCGTCGAAAGCGTGGCCGGGGTTGCCGAGGAGAACAGTGCCGCCGCCGAGCAGGTTTCAGCCGCGGCCGAGGAAATCAGCGCTCAGGTAGAAGAGGTGGTTGCTTCAGGCGCTACGCTGGCACAGATGGGCGACGAGTTCGATAAGCTCGTTTCCAAATATAAGCTGGCTGATGATGGGAAGGCCGGCGGCAACGGACATGGCAACGGAAGCGAATCCGAAAGTCGGATTGAACTGTCCGGACAGCCGGCTCCTTTAAAGGTTAAAGTTAGCAAAAACTGAGTGAAGGTGCCGGTAACGGGTGCTGCCGGTTCCGGTAGCACCCGTTACCAACTGCCCGCCGGTTGAAAACAGGGCGTATTTTCCGGCTGGAAGATAACCGTTTGGCTCATGATGTTTAACCTTGTAATACTTGTTACAACCCATTTCGGCTGGGAAAATCTATATGAGTATCGGGTGCTGATAGTATAAAAACGACGTCAACAGGCGATCGGCGGTCGCAGTATCAATAAGTATTATTAAGAAGGAGATTGATTACAATGGCGGAGAAAAATAATAATGCAGTGACTGAAATTCAACTGGTGGTCTTCGATCTGGCCTCCGAGCACTACGGCGTGGATATATCGGATGTAAGGGAGATCATACGCATGCAGAATATCACCAGAGTGCCGGGCGCAACTTCTTATGTCGAAGGGATTATAAATCTGAGAGGTAAGGTATTACCGGTTCTGGACCTTCGTAAAAGGCTGGGTCTCAGGGTAGCCGATCAGACCGAGGAAAGCCGTATTGTGGTTATCGATATCAGTGAAGGAGAAGTTGGTGTGATTGTCGATGCTGTTACCGAGGTACTGCGCGTTTCAGGGTCTTCAATTGAACCGCCTTCCTCTATGGTGACCCGGGGAAATGCAGACTACCTGCGCGGCATTGCCAAGCTGACCGACCGTCTTATCATCCTGCTCGATATGAACAAGCTGCTTTCAACCGGGGCGGACAGCGCTGAAATCGCCCGTGTTATCAACGAGAGCCTCGCCGAAGGCAGAACCGAAGTTTATGAAGAACAGTCTGCTGAGCCCGGAAATGGGAATCACGTTAAAAAGAAGCAGGAATCACCCAGAGGAAATAACAGCAAGGAATATGCCAAGGTTTGACACAGGCCCTTTATATGTAAGGGATATTAGCAGTTATGTCTTAATGTCGAATTGATTTAGAGATGATGAGGAACGTGAATAAACCGCTGGCGGCCGGCTGATATAAGGGAAAAATAAATGATTGTCAGTTGTGAAATCAGCCCTGAAGAGCTCAAGGTTTTCATGGAGGAAGCGGAGGAGCACATCCAGCTTCTGGATGAGGATCTGGTAAAGCTGGAAAATGAAGGCGATAACCAGGAACTGCTGCAGGAGATTTTCCGATCTGCCCACACGTTGAAGGGATCCTCGGCTATGCTCGGGCATGAGAGAATGGCCGAGGTGACGCATGCGATGGAAAGCCTGCTTGATAAACTGCGCAACAGGAAAATCGCTGTCAGCAGCCGGGTGATCGATGCACTGCTGTTCGGCCTGGATGCACTTAAGGTGTTAAAAGATGAGGTCAGAACCGGGCAGGAGAGCGATTTAGATGTAGCCACCATTGTCAAACAGCTTAACGATGCGGCCGGGAGCACTAAAAAAGACGGGGCTTTGATGAACAATGGACGCCCTGCAAGCGACAGGAAACGGGGAAGGCCGCTGGAACTCAATAAAGCCGGGCAGAAGAAGGTGGATGATGCCGTAAAGAAAGGAGAGCTTGCTTATACGGTACGGGTTTTCTTCGATCCTGCCAGCGAATGGCTGGCTGTAAGAACCCTGCAGGTGAACAATGATCTCGCTTCCATGGGTGAGGTTATAGCTTCCAGACCAACTCTTGCGGAGATAGAGCAGGGCAGCGTCGATGGTGATTATACGGCAATTGTCTGCTGCCTGCGAAAGGCCGATGAGATCGAGAATATGCTTAAGCTGATAGGTGATGTGGTCAGGGTGTCTGTTGCCCCGTACGGTACGGCTCAGGCCAGGAGCCTTATCAAGCCCGGCACAGCAGATGATATATCGGGTGGTGCCCTGCCGGAAAACAGGGAAGAAAAGAAATCGGACCTGAAGGTGCCGGCCTCACAGATAAGATCGGAATCGTTGAACAGCATCAGGGTGGATGTAAAGGTTCTGGATAGCCTGATGAACATGGTCGAAGAGCTGGTTATCGACCGCTCACGCATCAGCCAGGTGGGCAGGCTACTTGAAGGGAAATACCCCGATGATGAGCTGGTCGGAGATCTGGGTGATACCTCCAACCATATAATAAAGGTAATCAATGAGCTGTATCAGGATATTATGAAGGTGAGAATGGTTCCCATCAGTCTCGTCTTCAACAAGTTCCCCCGGCTGGTACGCGATCTGGCACAGAAACAGCAAAAAAACCTCGACTTTGTAATTAAAGGCGAAGGTACCGAACTGGATCGAACGATTATAGAAAAGATACAGGATCCGCTGGTCCATCTGCTGCGGAATGCTGTCGACCACGGGGTCGAATCCCCGGGTGAACGAAGGGCTAAAGGGAAACCCGAGCGGGCATTGATAAGGCTGGAAGCCTACCACGAAGAGGGACATATCGTAATTCGGCTCGAAGACGACGGCCGCGGCATAGACCCGAAAAAGGTTAGAGAGGCCGCTGTGAGGAAGGGCTTTATCAGCGCAGAATCTGCGGCCAAAATGTCGGATTCAGAGGCCATCGACCTGATTTTTGCTTCGGGCATGTCCACTGCTGAAAGGACAACGGAGGTTTCGGGCCGTGGTGTGGGGCTGGATATAGTCAGAACCAATATAGAACGGCTTAATGGCACTATTACACTGGAAACACGTGTCGATCGTGGTACCACTTTTATACTCAAACTTCCGCTTACCGTAGCGGTTTTCCAGGGTCTGGTGGTTACCGTGTCCGGAGCCAGCTACATTGTACCGCTGGTCTCGGTTGTGGAGACTATTAAAATCAGAAAACGGGATATAAAAACAGTCCGGATGCGAGAGGTGCTGGTGCTCAGAGATACCATAGTTCCTCTGATGAGGATGAGCCGGGTGCTGGGTTTAGGGCAGGAATCTGTTGATAGGAACGAGGAATATGTGCTGGTGGTCAGGGCGGGTGACAGGGTGGCCGGGATAGTGGTGGATGAGCTGAAGGAGCAGATGGAATTCGTTATCAAATCGCTGGGTAAGTATTTGGGAGAGCTGAAGGGCATCGCCGGGGCGACTATCCTGGGCGATGGTACGGTCGCCCTTATACTCGATGTACCTACGTTGATCCGGATGTTTGCCCAGCAGGGCCAACAGGGGTCTTAAATGTAAAAATTATAAACGTAATGGATTACAGGAGGATGTAACTGCGTAATGGAAAACAATGTGACCAAAGAATTTAACAGTATGTTGATCTGGGATCAGTTGATCAGGCGGGGTATGGCAAACGCCATCTTCGGTCTTTCGCAGATGGTCGGCCGCGAGTTTCAAATCAATTCCATAAATATCAGGCAGATATCCGCTGTGGATATGCCCGAACTGCTGGGCGGCCCTGAATGTATGGTGGTGGGCATTTATATCACATTTTCTGGCGCCAGCAACGGCCATATCCTGCTGGCACATCAGCCGGAATTCGCCTACACCATACTCGATTTACTTATAGGCAGTCCACGGGGTACAGGTAAAAGTCTGGATGAGATGTCGCAGTCTGCTCTGGGCGAGATGGGAAATGTCACCGGCACGTTTTTCCTGAATGCCGTTGCCGATGCACTGGGTGTAACGCTCAACCCATCTCCTCCTGTAGTTTTATATGATATGGCCGGAGCTATTCTGGATATCGCACTTGCGGAAATCCTGGCGGAAAGGGACGATGTGTTTATTGTGGAGTCTTCGTTTGGAGTTAGCGATCGGACTATTCAGGGGAAGTTCCTGATTATGCCCAATGCCAGTTTCCTGCAGCTGCCGTTAGCTCCAAGCGGAGCTAAGCGGTGACGGCATGCCAGGACGTCGGTCAGCAGACGACGATAATGGTCGGGCTGGGTGAGATGCATGTCTCCAATGACCCCAATACTGTGCTTTCCTGCCTGGGTCTCGGTTCATGTATAGGCATAAGCGCCTACGATCCGGTAGCGAAGGTGGGTGCCATGGTTCACGTCGTTCTGCCGCACTCAAGCAATGCCGGTTCGGAAAAGTCTACTGCCAGATATGCCGATACCGCCCTGCCGGCTATGCTCAGGGAGATGGAAAAATATGGTGCCAGCAGGAGCAGGCTGATAATCAAGATCGCCGGCGGCGCCAGGATTATCGATACCATACCCGGTAAAAGTGCGCTGGATATCGGCGAACGGAATATTGAGGCGGTTATGACGGCGATTGAACAGAACCGGCTGGAATTAAAGGCGGCCGATTTAAGGGGCAAACTGGGACGCTCGATGTGGCTTTACATAGCTACCGGTGTAACCCGTGTCAGGACAACCGCCGGTCCCGTGGTGGAGCTGTAGCCGATACGGAATGGTAGCCATACGGGTCACAATAACGATACGTTTGCCACTTGTACGGGGATTATGTGATTGGGAAAATTATTAAAAAGTAAGTACACAAATGAAAGTCGTGAACCGACAGAGGTATTTTTCGGCGTGCATCTGTTTACATGTCAAATATTAAATAAATAAATACAGTGGAGAGGTATATGAGCGCAGTACTGATAGATAAAAAAAGAATTGGCGACGGAAAGACCGGTATGAAGGGCAGATTACCATTCGGGAAAAAGAACGGGAGGTCGGACTTTTCACGTCTCAGCTTTATCGATATCCTGCCTGTACCGATGGTATTTCTTGATCGGGAATTCAATATCCATTTTGCCAATCGGTCCATGGCGGAAGCACTGGGGTGCAGCAGGGAAGATTGTACTGGCCGTAAGTGCCATGATGTATTTAAGTTCCCCCTGTGCAACACGCCCAACTGCCAGGCAGCGAGGGTATTTGCCGATGGCAGGATATACAGCAGTGAAGTGGTGCTGAAATCCCCGGCCGGTGAGTGTCTCTACCGCAGTTTTACCATCCCGGTTAAGGATGATAGCGGCCTGATAATCGGGGCAATTGAATATTTTATTGATGCCAGCCGCGAGCTCTTATTTGCGCTTGATATGGGGAGTGTATATAACGATATCGGTCAGGGCAAGCTCGAATCGAGAATGGACTATAAAAAATACGACGGTGTTCTGCGCAAAGCGGCCAAGGGTACCAACCTGTGCCTCGACGGCCTTCTGGGTCTTTTCAGAGGGCATCATGAGTACTTTCTAAAAATCGGCCGGGGTGAGAGAAATCTGGAGCGCTGGGCGGATCAGAAGGAAACTTCGTATGGTGCGTGGCGGGAGTCGGCCATTGCCTTTAATGAATTTATTGACAGCATAAATAATTTTATGTCAGAGGTCGACAGGCTGACCAGATCCGCCAGCGAGGGAGATCTGAATGCCAGGAGCGATCCGGGCAAATTTAAGGGAGCATGGGCGGACATCGTGGGTGGTATTAATAATGTGCTCGATGCCATTATCAAACCGGTAAATGAGGTAACGGATGTTTTGTACAGGCTGGCAGGCGGAGATTTGACCTGCAGAGTCGAGGGCGATTTTAAAGGAGATCTTATAAGACTGAAGGATTCCACCAACAAGGTGGTCGATAACAACCGGAACATGGTCGTCAGCCTGCGTGATGTGGCCAGGCTTTTGAACGAATCGGCGCAAGATCTTTCTAAAGCTGCCGGTCAGGCCGAACAGGCTACCGGTCAGATCGCCGGCGCAACCCAGCAGGTAGCCAAAGGCGCCGCCGAGCAGGCACATTCTATGCAGGATACGTTGAAAGCCCTGGAACAGCTTGCCGGTGCCATCGACCAGATTGCCAGGGGTGCACAGGATCAGGCCAAGATGATAGAGAAAAACGTGGGCATGGTCAATCAGGTGTCCGGCGCTATTAATCAGGTATCCGTGAATGCTGTTCAGGCAACAGATAGTTCTAAGGCGGCTTCTGAGACTGCCAATAACGGTGCTCAGATGGTGCAGAAGACGATCAAAGAGATGGAAGAGATCAAGAATACCATTGACAAGGCATCGGAAAAGGTAAGCGAGTTAGGTTCAAGGTCCAAGGAAATAGGTAAAATCGTAGCTACTATCAATGATATAGCCGATCAAACCAATCTGCTGGCACTCAATGCCGCTATTGAGGCGGCACGGGCCGGAGAACAGGGAAGGGGTTTTGCCGTGGTGGCCGATGAGGTACGTAAGCTGGCAGAGCGTTCATCTGCCTCTACTAAGGAAATCGCCGAGCTTATCGGCAATATCCAGGCGGGTGTTTCACAGACAATTGCTGCCATGGAAAAAGGTACAGGCCAGATTGCCGGGGGTTATGAGCTGGCAACCCGCGCAGGTGTAGCTCTGGAGGAGATCCTTGCCCGCTCTAAAGATATGGGAGAAAAGGTGGCCAGGATTTCTGCGGCCACACAGGAACTGGCACAGGCCAGCAGTGAAATGGTCAAACTGAGCGATAGCATAAGCGCGGTGGTGGAAGAGAACACCGCCGCCACCGAAGAGATGGCGGCTACGGCGAGGCAGGTATCGAAATCGATAGAGTCGGTTGCGGGCATTGCCGAACAGAACAGCGCCTCTACCGAACAGGTATCCGCTTCGGCCGAGGAAATCACCGCTCAAATGCAGCAGGTGGCACAGATGAGTAAGGCCCTGCTCCAGGCGGCTGAGGATTTCAGCCGGCAGGTCTCTCACCAGAAGCTGTGAAATGACGGGAATAGCCGCCTGGCTCATGAAATATAACCTTGTGTGCCTTGTGCTGGATTACGGGCTCGATGAAAATTGATACGGGAAAAATCTGTATATCGTTTCGGGGGTCTGCCGACAGCGGCCACTCCCCGGGATGATGAGGATTGGAAAAATTGGAGACAGCTTTACAGGAGGTAAGCGTTGGCCAGGATACTCGTAGTCGATGACGCGGCATTTATGCGTATGAGATGTACCAAGCTGCTGGCAGATAATGGATATGAAATTGCCGAAGCTGCTGATGGTGCAGAGGCCATTGAAAAATACCGTGAATGCAGACCGGATGGGGTGTTGCTGGACATAACAATGCCAAATATGGACGGGCTGACCACATTGAAGGAGATAATTAAGATCGATCCCGGTGCCAGGGTGGCCATGGTTACAGCAATGGGGCAGCAGTCCATGGTCATGGAAGCTCTGAAAAGCGGTGCCAGGGATTTTGTGGTCAAGCCCTTTGATGCTGATCGGGTGCTGGCTGCGGTTAAAAAGATGATAAGTTGAGATTCCGTCTGCTGGAAGGTAGATTAAATGAAAACCGTCGATAAATTTGTCAGAGTCCTGGTGGTTGATGATTCTGCTTATGCCAGATTTATGATCGCCAGAAATCTGTCTCTTGATCCGGAAATAGAAATTATCGGAATGGCGCGTAACGGGAATGATGCTGTTGCGAAGATAAAAAATCTTCAACCGGACGTGGTTACTCTGGATGTCGAGATGCCGGGTATGGACGGCATCACAGCGCTGGAGAAAATTATGACCGAATGCCCCACCCCTGTCATTATGCTGAGCGCCCTTACTGCCGAAGGCGCGGAGGTGACCATAAAATCGCTGGAAATGGGGGCAGTCGATTTTTTTCTCAAACAATCGCTCGTCAGTCCTGTCGGCGAGGGAAATAACAGCGAGCTCATCAGCAAAGTTAAGAATGCCGCCCGCGTGGATGTGGCCGGTATAAACGCCCGTTTGAAAAATGTGCTGGCTATTTTGCAGCGCGGCAGCCGGAAAGAGAAGGAGAAACCACCGCTACGCAACGGCCACATAGACAGGGTGGTCATTATCGGCAGTTCTACGGGCGGACCGAGGGCATTGTATGAAGTCGTGCCCAATTTACCCGATGATCTGCCCGCAGCATTCTTAATCGTGCAACATATGCCGCCTAAATTCACCCGGTCTATTGCGGAAAGGCTTAACGAACTGAGCCGGGTGACTGTTAAGGAGGCTGAGGTGGGTGACATGGTCAGGAGGGGGCAGGCCCTCATTGCGCCCGGCGGCTATCATATGGCGGTGATGCCCGGTGGCCAGATCTCCCTCAATCAGGACAAACCGCGCTGCGGTTTGAGGCCGGCAGTGGATGTTACTATGGAATCGGCTGTAAAGATATATGGCTCACGCTGCATCGGAGTTGTTATGACGGGAATGGGTTCGGACGGCACACACGGATGCGCTTTGATAAAGGCCGCCGGAGGAAAGGTGCTGGCCGAAGATGAATCGACCTGTGTGGTCTACGGGATGCCCAGAAGTGTCATCGAAGCGGGTCTGGCAGACAGGGTGGCACCGGTTCAAAAGATGGTCAGTGAGATCACTGCCTTTTGTCGTGAGCCGGATAAAGCCTATATGAAGGTGCAGTTATGACCGATCAGGAATATATGCTGCTGAAAAAGAAGGTGCTGACGATGACCGGCATCGATCTCGACAACTATAAGAGCCAGCAGATGCGCCGCCGCCTCGAGTCTTTTATTGAGAATCTTTACTCTGATGTTATTACCTACTGCCGCACTATCGAGAAAGATGAGGAGAGCCTCAGAAAGCTCTGCGATTTTCTAACTATAAACGTAACCGAGTTCTTCCGCGATAAGTGGGCTTTTGATGATCTGGAAAAGAACGTCCTGCCGGGACTGATAGCAAATAAAACGCGTATAAATATATGGAGCGCGGGATGTTCCAACGGTGCGGAAGCGTATTCAATCGCCATGATTTTGAACAGTCTGCCGCGGAAGATATCATTTCAGATACTCGGTACCGATATGGACGAGATCAGTTTATCACGCGCCAGGGCAGGCGGCCCTTACAGAGCAGACCTGCTTAAAAACGTACCACCGCAATACCTCAGCAGGTACTTCTCCAGAGACGGAGACGATTTCTGGTTGCAGAAGGAGATAAGGGATAGGGTGGTGTTTAAAAAACATAACCTTTTATCGGATCCATTTGAAGTGGGTTTTGATCTGATCGCCTGCAGAAATGTGACCATCTATTTCACAGAAGAAGCCAAGGATTCCTTAAACAGGCGTTTTTACCGGTCTCTTAACGAAAACGGAGTCCTGTTTGTTGGCGCCACCGAGTTCATGATAAATGCGCTGAAGGCCGGCTATCAGAAGATGGGTACCTGTTTTTACCGGAAGGCTGCAAGGTCAACGGCGGATGTTTGAAATGATAAATATGAAAAGGAGCGGATAGAATGCGTCGCATATCTGCCAGATATGCCAAGCCGACGATGATGCTGGGCCGCGCCCTCTACGACCCTTACGGCAGGATGCTTTTAAAGGAGGGAACCAAGCTGACAGCATCCCATATTGCCAGCCTGGATGAAGTGGGCGTAGGCGAGCTTTTTATCATGGATAAAAGAGTAGATGATGTGACTGCCTGGCCTCTCATAACGCCGGAACTTGAAGGGTCGCTGGCCGCCGCATTGAAACAGATTCTGTTTAAGGCTCAGTCTATTATCACCTCCAGGAAGGCCATGATGCTGGATCTAACTGCCATCAGACAGGGTGTTTTCGAGATGGTGCAGCAGCTCTTCCCGGTAGCTATGGGTGAACCGGTAGTTGTGGGTTGCCACTCGGTAAGGGATTACGATTTTGTACATCCTGTGAAGGTAACCAGTCTGTCTTTACTGATCGGGAAAGCTGCCGGCATGGGTCAGACCGAACTTATCAACCTTGGTATGGCTTCTATGTTGCAGAATATAGGTTATGCTGCCCTGCCACAGGGCGTTATAGATAAAGAGGGGCCGCTGACGGAGGCAGAAGCAAAGGCGGTTCAGAAGCATGCCGCTTACGGAGCTGAGATCGTTCGACGATACGGTCAGGCTTCACAGGAAACGGTTCTGATAATCCAGCAGCATCACGAGCGCTGGAACGGCAGCGGCTACCCCTCGGGGTTGAAGGGG
The DNA here is from genome assembly GCA_034436215.1 of Dehalococcoidia bacterium. Lineage (GTDB taxonomy): Bacteria > Chloroflexota > Dehalococcoidia > GIF9 > UBA5629 > UBA6808. The sequence continues at coordinate 54,840 of DAOTVU010000060.1, read as the reverse complement.
AGGAATATCTGCCACGGTGCACGTATAATCGCCATCACCGATAGCGTGGTGGCGCTTGTTTCCAAACGGCCGCATCGCGGCTGTATCCTGCCCAGAGAGGCACAGGAATTTGTCAACGCCTTTTCAGGTGATCTGGGCGATGCTGACTTTTTACGGCCACATCAGGCTATGGAGTTTATCGTTGCTTACAGCGGTGAGCTGTTTGATCCCGATCTGGTTAAAATCTTCACCAAACAACTGCCGACCTATCCATCGGGCATTATGGTAAAGCTGAATACGGGAGAGGTCGGCATCGTTTCCAATGCCAACTGCGGATATTTTTCACGACCGAAAGTACGTATCTGCTATGATAGCGAGTTGCGTGAGCTGGAAAAGCCCGTGGATATAAACCTGGCCGATGCCGAACATCAGCGTAAATTAATCGTAGAGGTGATGGAATATTAACCGGCAGAGACACAAAGGTGAAAGAAAATGCAGCGTATTTCGGCTATCTATGTAAAACCCGGCATGGAGCTGGCCAGACCGGTGTATGATAACTGGGGCGACATGGTTTTACCGGCCGGCACAAAGCTGGATGCCAGAGATATCGCCAAGGTTGACGATATAGGTGTGGGTGAGCTATTCATCTGCAGTAAAAAGACCGAAGATATCAACGTGATACCTCTGGTGCCACCCGAACTGGAGGGCGCCATATCAAAGGCATTGCGCCGGGCACTGATAGACTGCCGATCCGTACTGGTCAGCCGCAGCCAGCAGCCAATTGATCTCTCATTGCTCAACAATCTGATTGATGAGCTGATCGCCTATCTGTTATCTAACAACCGTGGAGACGCATCTATCGCCGGCTGTTACTCGCTGCGCGATTATAATTTCGTTCATCCGGTGAAGGTTGCCAGTCTGTCCATCCTGGTCGGGAAAGAATGCGGCATGGATGAACGTGAAATAAAACAGCTGGGCTTGGCCGCGGTTTTTCAGAATGTCGGTTACATGCTTATTCCCCAGGGCATTTTGGAAAAGGCTGGTTATTTAAACAGCGCCGAGATAAAGGCCGTGCAGAGGCATCCGACCTATGGTTCACAGATTCTGGCAAAGTACACCGGGGTGGATCCGGAAGTGGTTGATATCGTCCTCCAGCATCATGAAAGATGGAACGGCAGCGGATATCCCTACGGTTTGCGTGAGCAGGAGATATCCAGATCGGCAGGAATAATCGGTATAACCGATGTATGTTTTGCACTGGCTTCCAAACGTCCCCATCGTGAAGAATTCTTGCCGTCATTTGCCATTGAGCAGAGCATCGTTTCATCTCAGGATGCCATAGAATATATCTACGCATACAGCGGTGAGCTTTTCGATCCGGAACTGGTACGGGTTTTTACCAGAGTCGTTCCGGTTTACCCCACCGGGACGATGGTTAAATTGAACGACGGCAGGGTCGGGATTGTGAGTAAATCAAATCCTGAATGCGTACGCAGGCCAAAGTTGAGAATAATCGGCGGCTCTATAAAAGACGTGGATGAGCCGAACAGTATCTGTACGGGCTGTCAGCTTGAATGCAGTGAGCGTCAGACGATAAAGGAGTCTAAGAAGGACATTGATCTTTCCAGGGAATCGAAAAGAAATGTGCTGATCAGCGAGATAAGTGAATTTTGAAAAGGTGATTGATATTTAAACGGGGATATACTATGGATGATACAAGCAGGATGCTAACCCAGGAAGAAATAGATGCGATGTTTTCCAAAACACCGGGTAAGCCTGCTCCCGCGCACAAGGTGGTATCTGCGGCGCCTGCTCCCAAGGTAATTCCGGCATCTCAGGCGACGGCCTCCGATGTTCAGCAGGTGAGTGTGACCAGGGTAAAGAGCATGCCTGAAGCACCTCCTGGTGGGGGGCATCACCATGAGGAGTGTATCGCCGCCGGCGATATCAATGCTTTGTATGAGAGGCTGGGCGAACTGGCCAACCGTGTTTCCAGGCTTGAAGCGATGGTGGCAAAACTCGATGGAAGCGGTAAAAACCAGACCGCACAGGTGAATCCGGCCGCTTTGAAAGCAGCCATACAGCAGATACAGAACGTGAGCAGTCAGGTGGAGGTGATTTCAGAAGGATTGCGCGGCACGGCCGGATATAATTTGAGCAAAGTATTCACCTGCAGCGCCTGCGGATCTGTGGGTGTGGTTGCCGTAAAGGTTAAATGCACCAAATGCGGACAGGAAAACTGGTGGGGGTGGTGGCCGAAGAAAAAATAAACCCGCATGCGGGTATTGATAACTTCTCGTGATTTGATTAATATAGTTTTTAATTTGTGAATGTATAAAGAGAACATACTGCTGGTCGATGACGATCGATCTACACTGACGACCGTTAAAAACGTGCTGTCAGAGGAGGGATTTTCTGTTATAAAAACGGGTTCGGGCGCGGAAGCACTTTCGATTATGCAGAAAAAAAGTATAGATGTCCTCATATACAGTCTTTCACTGCCGCAGGGAAACTGTCTTGAAGTCTTTCAGCGTGCCCGTTTTATCAGCCCGGAAATAGGCATTATCATTATGACGCAGAATGATCCGCCGGATGCGATTATAAAAGCTTTCCAGGCAGGGGCTCAGTCGATTCTGGAAAAACCGGTGGATGATGCTAACCTGAAAAAAGTGGTGGAAGAAGTCCTTCAGAGGAGCAGGCTTGCCAAGGAAAACATGCGGCTCAAAACTCTGCTGCCGCTGTTTGAGCTGAATAAATCACTGGTTTCTGAGCTGGATGCCCAGAAGATATTCAGCAGAATCGTTAATCTGGTGTGTATTGAAACGAGAGCTGACCGTGTATCGCTTATGCTGCTGGATGACGAGACACAGCAGCTGGTTATCAAGGCAGCCATAGGATTACCCGGCGAATTTATCGGCAGAGCCGAGGACTTATCCAACGATAGCATAGCCTGGTCTGTGGTTGATACCGGCCGGGCAATTCTGCTTAACGGTGAAGCCAGACAGATAAACATGAGCGGTAATTCCAGCATCGCATCATCTCTGTGCGTGCCGTTGCTGCTTAAAAAGAAGGTTATCGGCGTGATTAACTGCAGTAAAATCACATCTCGTACTCCGTTTACTGAAGGTGACCTCGAGTTGTTGTATATCCTGGCGGGACAGGCGGCTATCGCTATTGAAAACGCCACCCTTTTTGAGAACATAAGGCTGCAGCAGAGGAATCTGGAGAGGTTCCTCAAGAAATCGCTGACGGCACAGGAAGATGAACGCAGGCGTATTTCGTCCGAACTGCATGATGGCCTGGCACAATGGCTGGTCAGCGCTTCCTATGGCTTACAGCTGTGTGAGGCTTTTCTCAACAGTCAGCGCCAGGAAGATACGCTTAATGAGATAAAACGGACCAATGATATTCTTACACAGAGCGTGAAAGAGCTGAGGCGCATAATACTCGACCTGCATCCCATCGCGCTGGCTGAACTGGGGCTGATCGAAGCATTGCGACGATATGTGGAAAGTTTTAACCGTGAAAACGGCGCGTTCTGCGATTTCCGCATCATTGGCAGCATGGATTCACTATCGCTAATACAGGAAGTAAGTATTTATCGTATAATTCTCGAAGCTATGAACAATATTCGAAAGCATGCTGGTGCTTCACACGTTGACCTGGTTTTGAAATTTGATTTAGAATATGTCATAGTTGAAGTAACAGATGATGGGCAGGGTTTTGACCTGGCCTTTGCACTCAGTGATAAGGTGGCTAAGAGCAGTATCGGATTGATTACGATGAAAGAGAGGGCGGAAATGCTCGGGGGCAAATTTGAGATACAGACGGCACCGGGCGAAGGCACGAAGATATTTGTGCAGTTGCCGCTGATGATAACAGGTGATGTGAAACATATTGCATCGGTGATAGGTACGGATGAGTAAGACGGATAAGCAGATCAGGGTGATGCTGGTAGATGACCAGCAGCTTGTGCGTGAAGGCCTGCGTCGTATGCTCGAGCTGGATGGTGAGATCGAGGTCGTGGGTGAAGCCAAATCGGGCGAAGAAGCGATTATCAAGGCCGAAGAATATGATCCGGATATTATTTTAATGGATGTGCGTATGCCCGGGATGGGAGGAATAGAAGCTACCCGCCAATTAAAGTCAAGGAACTGCCGGGCAAATATAATTATTTTAACGGTTTACGAGGATAAATATCTGGCACAGGCCGCCGAGGCGGGAGCTGTAGGTTACCTGCTCAAAGATATCGGCCGGGAAGACCTTTCCAGGTCCATTAAACTGGCCTATGAAGGACAGTCACCGTTTGCTCCTTCGATAACCCGAACGCTTTTTACACAGTTCGGCAATGTAGCCCAGCTCAGCCGTAATTCGCTCCTGTCCCCGCGGCAACTGGATATACTAAGGCTTATTGCGGCCGGAGTCACCAACAGGGAAATCGCAGCCAAATTATGTGTTAGCGAAGCGACCATCAAACGAGAAACAAATACGATATTCGCCAAACTGGATGCGGTTGATCGTACACAGGCGGTAGCCGAAGCCTACCGCAGAAATCTGTTGTGATTTATAAATGCTACCATCATGAAAATAGGGCCCCATCGGGGCCTTTTTTGTTGGTCAATTATCCTCAATTTCATATGCTACTGCCGGCTACCGGTAAGGTGTCAAAAGTTTGAGCTAAAACGGTCACCGGACTGAAACCGTTTGGGACTTACAGCTTCCTGCTCTTAATGCCAAAATATAGCATAACAGCGATTGCTGTATGTGAAACTAAGGAGAACTGAGGAGGGTCATGATAACGCGGTCATCAGATATATACCCAGAAGCCGGTGTGAGTGTTGTTGATGACGCAATACGTGTGGTGGTAGCAGACAGCAGTGAGGCCATGCGGGAGGGAATCAGACATATGCTGGCCGGAGACGACAGTATTAAGGTGGTTGGCGAGGCACGCAACGGTAAAGAAGTCCTGGATTTGGTGATGAAGGTAATGCCGGATATCGTGATTCTGGACGGCGGCTTACGGGGAATGGACAGCACCAGGGTAATCTCTCATATAAAAGAGAATTCTCCCCAGGTAGGCATCATTGTTTTAAATGATGAGCAGGATTTCCTGGTGCCGGCCATCGAGAATGGGGCTTCCGGCTTTCTGACCGGAGACGTGGGCCGCAACGACTTAATCGGAGCCATCCGCATCGTTCATCTGTGGAGGATGGTGCTCTTCCAGCAGGGGAGTCACTTTACACTGGTAAAACTTTGAGTTGGAAATGATTTATTTGAGTTCAGATAAGGAGGTGCAGGTAAGTTCAAAATGAATGCCGTATAACAAAATGCGCAGGAGGTGAATGCCTATCCGGGGAAGCGTAAATATTGTTTGATTCAGGGTTTTAAAAAGAAAAACGCAAAATTCAAAAGATTAAAGCCAAGAAAAGGAGGAAAAAATGTCGAAGTTAATGAAAGCCATGGAAAAGCTGCACAGAGGTGAAAAAGGTATGACCGGTCTCGAGACCGCCATCATCCTTATTGCCTTCGTCACTGTGGCAGCAGTGTTCGGCTATGCCGTGTTGAGCGCAGGCCTCTTCTCAGCCGAAAGAGGCAAGGAAACCATCTATGCCGGCCTCGAGGAAGCCAAGAGCAATATGGAATTATCCGGCTCGGTACTGGCCAAGAGTGATGACGAAACAAACGTTAGATATATCCTCTTCACGGTTAAAAATGCTATTGCCGGTAATCCTATCGATCTAACCGAGTGCGACGGAACTTCCAGTGCAACCAATAAGACGGTGATCAGCCTTACAACCAAGAACGATTATCTCAATAACGTCAAATGGAGCAAAATTGCTATAGGTAAAGCCAACAGCAACAACCTGCTGGAGCAGGGTGAGCAGTTTGAAATAACCATCGATCTGTTTGATCTGGGCGATAATAAATCCCTTTCCGAAAACCTGACTGCCAATGATACATTTAACCTGCAGGTTAAACCGTCCCTGGGCTCCACCATCACCGTACAGAGGACACTGCCGCCTTCTCTTAATAAGGTTATGGATTTGCACTAATCACTGAAGACGATTGATTTACAGGTGGTAATGTGAAAGGTGGGCATCCGCGGCAAAGCGGATGCCCACTGTAAAAAGGGGAAAAACATGAACGAAGAACAGCGCATAAAATTGCTCGAAGAAGAAGTGAAAATTCTGAAGAACGAGGTAAAAACCATCCTGCTCGATATCAGAGAGCAATATTTGAACATCCAGAACCCCTTTAATGCCCTGGTGGCCAATACCGGCACGCCACCTGCCGGTGTCAGCCCGGATATCAAGGATAATCCAGAAGAGGTGAGCCAGGAGGAAGTGGATATTGGAGAAAACGACCAGCTGTCTCCTGCTCCTGTTGAGGATACGCCGGATATGAGTTTCGGTAAACCTTTTCCCGATCTGACAGGAAAATTGGATAAACCCGGCTTACAGGCAGGTATGGGTGAAGCCGCCGGCCCGGGGCCGTCATCCGGACCGGTATCGTCAGCCGGGGTTCAGACCGAGTTGCGTACGGAAGATGAAGAGGACGCAGAACCTGCTCAGAAAGCCAAAAGCTCGCGCAGCAGGAAGAAAAGAGAGATGGAAGTCGAGGAGGAAATGGAACTCCATGAGGAGGCTGACGAGGAAGATGAAGATCAGGAGGATAGACGGGCATCAAAGAGCTTAACAGGACGTGGAGGAAAGAAAAAGAACCTTGCCAGCTCTACCGTTGGTACCAGAGCCGACCTGGTGGTTATAGCTGGCTTAACTCAATGGGTGGATCAGGCAACAGCCAAGCTGGGCAAAGACCGGACGGAAGCACTGGTTGAAATGTCTACCGCTATGGGCAGAATACCCGAAAAATTAAGAGATGTGATGATACGCATGATACGCATTTCTCGCTACGAGGCTAACGGACAGACTCCAACCGCTACCGATTATCTGGCAACGCTGGCACAGCTGGAAAGCCTCATGGGCGGCTCACCCGGTCAGGATAATGCCCTGCTGTCGGTACTGTCTATGATGAAGGAGTCAGCCCGTGGATAAGGTAATAGTTACGCTTCTACTTATAATCGGCGGTGTGGTGTGCTGTATGGTGGTGGTTAATGCGATATTCCCGGCTATTATGGACAGCACAGGGGCTATCGCAGAGGCTACGGGTAAAATCGATGACAAAATCCGGTCGAAAATCGAAATTATAGAAGTTTCAGATAGCGGAAATAATGTTTACGTCTGGGTTAAAAACGTGGGGGTGACGCGTATACTGGGCATTGATAAAAGCGACCTGTTTTTCGGGCCTGAAGGCGATTTCAGCAGGATACCTTATGATGCGCTGGCATCAAGCAGACCGTGCTGGAATTATATTATCGAAAATGCTTCCGCCTGGGAACCCACAGCTACCATTAAGATCACCATATATTTAAATTCTGCGCCGTCCGGATCGTATTATCTGAAGTTTGTACTGCCCAACGGTATAACCGACCAGGAAATTTACAGTACGAGTATTGGAGTGCCATGGAGAATTTCGCTATCTCACTTGTGTGCATTGCTTTATTAATTATCGGTGCGGTGTCGGTTGCAACCAGCACACTCAACGCTGTGAACAGTATTTCTGAGGCACTGCGGACCGAGGAATCGATTACACGTAACATGATCGATTCGAATATAAGTTGTACCGCCACCTCCACACTGAGCAGAGGGTCTGTGGTCAACGTCGATATCCAGAATACCGGTAAAGCGGACCTGTATAACTATTCTAAATGGGATGTAATCGTACGTTACCAGGATGGCGATACCCTGTGGATTCCCTATGGGACTGCCATCCCGGGATGGGTAACGGCCGGCTTTTTTTTTCCAGGGGAAGCCGGAAATTTACGAGCCTGACATTTTGAATCCGGGTGAAACTATGAGAATAACCCTAAACCTAAGCCCGGCAGTTACAGAAAATACCACCAATCTGGTCACAGTGGTTGCGCCCAACGGCGTGAAAAGCCAGGCTACGTTTGGATGGTGAAGGTAATGATTATACGGATACGAGGCTGACATGACGAAGATACTGGCATCGGATGAAGAAGAACGATCGCAGGACGAAATAATATGTACGGGTCACTCAGAGATCGATAAAAGACTGGGCGGCGGGATCCCCGTCGGGTCACTGACATTGATCGAAGGACAGTCGGACGCTGGTAAATCGGTCCTTTCACAGCAGATGATGTGGGGTGCCCTGAATGCGCGTCATAAAGTGCTGCTGTTTACAACCGAAAATACGGTTAAAAGTCTGCACAGCCAGATGGAAAGCCTCGGTTTGAGCATACTCGACCCGTTATTGCTGGGATGGATCAAAATATTTACTATCGAACCGTCGAAGATGAAAACCGTCAATACTTTCTCAACTATCATAGCCGGAGTCATGGCATATCCGACTTACAAGTTGATTGTAGTGGATTCCCTCACACCGGTTATAGCCCATACGTCCACCGAACAGATTATCGATTATTTTGAGCAGTGCAAGAAGCTCTGCGATGGTGGCAGGACAATAATTAATATCACGCATACATATGCGTTTGATGAACAGGTATTGATACGCATTAGATCGGTTTGTGATGCCCACTTGAGATTGCGTATCGAGGAGGTAGGTGACAAGCTGGTCAAGGTGCTGGAAGTGGCTAAAGTACGCGGTGCCGATAAAAATACCGGTAATATCATGAGCTTTGATGTCGATCCGGGTATCGGCATGCGCGTGATGCCGATCGGCAGGGCCAGGGCTTAAGATTATTTTCAAGGAATTGTCAAAATGCCGGAAATTATACTCCCTTTCCCTGTAGCAGATGCTAAAAATAAGAAAAGGCCTGATAGCTGTAATATACTCAGTCTGCTATCCAAACAGGCTCAGGAGGTCGTTCAAAAGAACCCACACCTCCTGGAGTATCTGCAACTGGTGCCCATAGATAACTACGGTATGCCTAAATATTATGAGAAGCTCGAACGCAGCATGGGCTCAACCCCCAATCCCAATCTTATTTATCCGGTTAAAGATGGTGTATTTACACATATAATTTACGATCACGGAGACGGCAGAAATACATACATCCCGATCGAACCTACATTAACACATAACATCGATCATCTTTTAATTGAAGTGGAGAAACGCCTGCTGGATATGTCTGATAGACTGGGTGACTTTTCCATAAAAACTGAGGAAGAAAAAAGAGAGGCATTTTCACGCTGTATCGATGAGATATGTGTTATCAAGGGTAGCCAGCCTTCGCCAATGGGTATGCGAAATGGCCTCAGAGGAAATGTAAATGGCAAAGGTAAAGGCGGTATCGGTCTCATGGACAGGATATCAGTCAATAACAGGATAAGGCCGCTGGAAGTGACACCCCGGCAGTTACAGGAAATTAAATATCTGATTATACGGGATAAGGTGGGCATGGGTGTGCTGGATCCCATCGTGTATGATAAATATGTCGAGGATGTGAGCTGCAGCGGCATGGGTGTGATTTTCGTTGAGCACAAAATCTTTAAAAGTCTGAAAACGGTAATCAATTTTTCTACATCTGAAGACCTCGATCAATTTGTCATGAGACTGGCCGAGAGAATTAAAAAGCCGGTCAGCGTGCATAGCCCGATAGTGGATGCTACTCTGCCGGACGGCTCGCGTATCAATATCGTTTACGGTACCGATGTTTCCAAACGCGGTTCCAATTTCACCATCAGAAAATTCAGCGAGACACCGCTGTCGATACTCGAGCTTATCGATATGGGTACCCTTGATTATAAGATGGCGGCATACCTGTCCATTACCATCGGTGAAGGAATGAATGTATTTGTCTGCGGGGAAACGGCTTCCGGTAAAACCACTACCCTTAATGCGGTGACTACCTTCATCCATCCAAATGCCAAAATTGTCTCTATCGAAGACACACCGGAACTTCAGGTGCCGCACCAGAACTGGATTAGAGAGGTTGTTTCGACTACCAAGGAGGGGGATGCGGGCGTGGGGATGTTCGATCTGCTCAAGGCTGCATTACGTCAGAGGCCCAATGAAATCATCGTGGGTGAAATCCGTGGTGTTGAGGGTGCAATTGCTTTTCAGGCAATGCAGACCGGCCACTCCGTTATGGCCACCTTCCACGCCGCCTCGGTTGAAAGGCTTATTCAACGTCTTACCGGTTCACCCATCAATGTGCCCAAATCCTATATGGATAACCTGAATATCTGCATTATCCAGCAGGCGGTCAAGTTGCCCAACGGCAAAACTGGCAGACGCATGACCAGTATAAACGAAATCGTAGGCTACGATCCCGTAGCTCAATCATTCTCTTTTGTGGAGGCATTTCGCTGGGACCCTATTACCGATACTTTTATTTTCTCGGGTGATGGCAACAGCTACATCCTCGAACATAAAATCGCACCCAAGCTGGGAATACCACCGCATAAGAAGCGCCGTATTTATGCTGAGGTAGAACGGCGGGCAAAAATACTCGAAAAACTGGGTCAACAGGGGGTAAAGAACTTCTATGATCTCCTTAAGGTCCTTGCTAAAGCACAACGGGAAGGGCTTTTCTAATTCGCGTACAGAAGCCGATGTAATATCCGGCTCAGGTAACGGGAAGATCAAGATGAACACCGATCTTCTCAAGGGAGACCTGTTCTGTCAGATTACTTATATGTCGGCTCTGGCTACGTCATCTTTACCCAGATCGCTGATGTTTGAATATGCATCCCGGTTGAATTTTACTTCTTCGGTTTATCTGCGCAAGGTGCATTTCCTGGCTAAAAGATTGAATTACGATTATTCGGAGGCGTGTCGCATGGTCGGTGAATCTACCAGGGAGGCCGAGCCCAAGGCTATTTTATTGCGGATGTCGGGTGCTATGGCTTCGGGTGAAGATGAGGCGCAGTTTCTCAAGCGCGAAGCCGAAGTTATGGGTGAGACTTACGCTGATGAGTACGAAAGGCAGATCGAAAGCCTGCGTAAGTGGACAGATGCTTATGCGGCTTTAATAATCTCGGCTTCTATGGTGGTTGTTATCAGCGTGGTATCGATGCTGATTTTCCCCATGCCACCCACTTTTTCGTCGGTGCTTACTTTTTTGATGCTGATTTCTGTCATTGCAGGTGCATGGATACTTTACAGGGCATCGCCCAAAGAGGTAAAAACACACTCACTGCCGGAGACATCAAGGGCACAGGAACTGGCGCGTAAGGTATTGTTCTATGTTTCCGTTCCACTGGCAGTGCTATCGTTGCCGGTATTATTTCTGATGAATGCCGGCATGGGCTGGTCGCTGATAGTTATAGCGCTTATTATCGCGCCGCCGGGTATCTTGATATGGTGGGATGACAGGAAAATAGATAAGAACGATGCCGATATAGCCGGTTTTCTCAGGTCTCTCGGCGGGATAACCAAGGTAATAGGTGCAACCATTACCGAAGGCATCAGCCGGCTTGATTTCGGCTCGCTGGCTTCTCTTAAAAAGCCGGTTATCAGACTGAATAATGCTCTACGCTTTGGCATTCGGCCTGACCTTTGCTGGCATAAGTTTGTGTGCGAATCGGGCAGCGAGCATATAAATCGCTGTGTCCGCATATTCTGGGACGGTATCGCTGTGGGCGGAGATCCTGGAGCGGTAGGTAATCAGGCTTCGATGTTTGCTATGAAGATAGCTTTGCTGCGTGGAAAAAGGAAGGCGGTATCATCTGCCTTCTTTTATTTATGCGTTGCCATGCATGTGACGATGGCTGTTTTGCTGGTAGGCATCTATCAGATTATGTGGAATTTCGCTCAGGCTATGCAGAAAATGCAGACCACCGGGGGTACACAGGATCTCTCAGCTATATCATCTCTGCCAACCTTTGCCTTTTTCTCCAATTCTACAGGCCAGCTACAGATACTCAACCTGATGGTTACGGCCATGCTTCTGATGCTTACGGTAGTCAATCCGGCGGCTATAAAAGTGGTCGATGGAGGACATAACTATAAATATCTCTATCTTCTAACAATCATGATGATTATATCGGGTCTGGCATTCATATTTATTCCCGGCATGGTTAAGGGTATGTTCGGAGCAATGCCTATGGGCGGTTAAATGAAATAAAACAGGAGTCGGTCTTGGATTTTTACGAGATTGGTATCTATTTACTGATGATACTGGTAGCGTCGGGCGCGGTGTTCGGTGTCATGTGGATGATTATCAGAAGCATGGTGCCTCGCAAGCGTCGAGTGAAGCGCGGTGCTGGCGGGAGAAAGGCGCAAATTGCCGCCGATGGCAAAAAGAGAGATAAACAGGATGGACTGATGCAGCTTAAGGAATATCCCGAAAGCAGGCTCCTGCCGGACGGTAAAGCTAAGAAAGAGAAGGCCAGTGCATCGGGTAAGTCGAGTGACAGAGATAGCAGTAGGGCTGCAGCCCAGAAAATGGCTGAAACGGAAGGGGAGGATAATATAACTCTTCCGGAAGCCATCACCGAACCGGAAATGCCTGCATCGGAAGCTGCTCCTGCAGGTCGGGCAGCCGACCGACCTGGCGGGGGATTGGAATTGCCTGATCTCCCTTCACTGGATACATTGACCGACGGAGAACAGGAGATGCCTAAAGAGCAGGTAGACCTGATGAGTGTCTTCGAGGTTGAAGAGGCTGAAGATTCCTCAACCTCCGATCTGGCTGCCAATCTTTTTGATGTGGATATAGATAATATAACTAAATTGGGTTCGGAAATTTCACAGTTTTTAGGTGGTTTACACTCAGAATAAAGAGGAGGGAAACATGATAGTCGATAATTTTATCAAGGTGCTGCAAGTGATAAAGTCAGCGTTTTTCCGGCTGATTGCAACCTGGGGATGTAATAAGGGAAAAACAAAACCTTTCTGCTATTATGTGGTTATTATCAGATTGCTGACATTGCTTTCGTTACTGCCGTTGTATATTCTGAGTGTAAATATTCCCTGTGAGCGGGTTGTAGCGGATAACTCAACCACCGTTGGTCCCCCTGTACTTGAAGTAATGCCACAGGAAGGGACGGTGGGCACCCAGGTTTACATACGTGTGATTAATTATCAGGTTAACAAGCAGGTAATTATTACCTTCGGCACGACAACTGTAATTGGAACCGGTACGACAGCCGAAGTCAAGACTATTGTGGCAACCAGGTTGACGACCGATAGCACCGGTTATGGTGTGGTTGATTTTCCCATTGATATTTACCCGGCCGGCCGCTATATCATCATGGCTGATGATGGAGTCAACAAACTTACCGCCGGGTTTAAAGTCAATCCCTCTATTACCCTGGGAAATAATGCGGTCAGTGGTTTTGTCGGTGATACTGTTCTGGTTAACGGTTACGGATTCGCCTGTAAAAAGCTCGTTTATGTAGGCGTCGACGATTCCAAACTGGTAACTGCGGAAACCGATGAAAAGGGGCGCTTTTACGATTTGAAATTAACCATACCCGCACTTGGCAGGGGTAATCATCATATCAAAGCTCAGGATAGCGATAATAACATTGCCACGCAGGTATTCAATGTCAGACAGCAGATGGATATTATACCCACATCGGCCGCAGTGGGTGATAACGTTACCGTGATGGGAACAGGTTTTCAAACCGTTTCCGATGTGTTGATTTATTGGGATGATAAGGACATCGGCGTTACCCAGACCGATGCGAACGGCAGCTTCACCACCGGGGTCATCGTGCCCGCCTGTGGCGATGGCACCCACAGGATCAAAGTTGATGATCGTGTTAATAAGGCTTTTAAAGACATCAACGTGAGTTCCGCTTTATCCATCAGCCCTGCAACCGGATTTGTAGGTATGCAGGTGGCGGTTAGAGGCCTGGGTTTCAGGCCGGGCTTCCCGGTCAGCCTGACTTACGATAATATCAAACTTGAAGGAACGGCGGTGGATTCAACGGGAAGTTTTTCACAGATATTTAAAATCCCGGTCAGCCGATTCGGTCAGCATACCATCGTGGCCAGCGATGGTGTGAATATGCAGCGCGTTGTTTTTACCGTTGAATCAACGCCGCCTACAGCTCCATCTCTATCACTCCCTTCCGATGGTGAGCGTATGACCAAGGATGTTCATTTCGAATGGGCTCCGGTATCAGACCCGAGCGGCGTCACGTATACACTGGAAATAGCCGAAGATCCCAAGTTTACCAATATCATCATGTCGCAGGCCAATATCGTGGCTAATTATATTGATATAACTGAAGACAGCAAGATGTTGCCCGGCAGGGATAAACCTTACTACTGGCGTGTAAAGGCAGTTGATCGTGCCTCCAATGAAAGCAACTGGTCGCTGGTCAGCTCCTTCTATAAAGGCCATACCTTCTTTACAATCGTCAGCAATATGCCGGAATGGGTGAAGTGGATACTGATTATCCTCGGTCTGGCGCTCTTTGGTTTTATGTTCTTCTGGATCGGACATACGATACGTAAGCTCAGAAACCTGGACGATGAGGAATACGAAGAGGAAGAGGATGAATATGCATCGAATGAGTACGGATATAACTCCGGCTCAAACGATTGGAAGGGGAAATAATATTCAGGCATGTAAGGACACAGCTTAAAGCTTTATTCTGGAGGATTAAGAAATGTCGGATGATTTTATCAGAAGGGAAACCAGGGTTCAGATAAGGCAACTGGAAGCTCTAATACTTTTTATGGCAGGGGCCACCCTTGCATCTCTGCAGATTATACATTACGTATTTTTAAGCTCCGGCATCGCTATCACGGCATTGCAGATGCTGCTGGACTGGCTGTTCGGCATGTCTATTATATTTCTACTTGTGCATTTCAGCTTCCGTGAGATATATAAAATGCAGAATGAGCTGATTGCACAGCGGGAGCAGGCTGGTAAAGCCGAAAAGAGAATGCAGCATATTATAGATTCGACTCAGGATATTATTTTTACACTTGATAGAGCCGGCAACTTTACGTTTGCCAACCGGGCAATTGAAAATATGAGCGGTTTACCGATCGATAAAATATTAACCAGCAATATCCAGAGCGTACTCGCTCCTGAATACAGGTCATTTATACTTGAGCAACTGAAGCAATATAAGGATATAGCCGGCAGACATCTGTATATAGATATAATGAAGATGGATGGCAGCAAAGTGCCTGTTGAAATGAGTTTTCTGCCTATCAGAACCAGGAACGGCGAACTGGCCGGTTTTCAGGGTGTGGCCAGGGATATAACCGAGAGAAGAGAGGTGGAAAAAGCTCAGAAAGAGAAAGAACAGTATTTGAAGACAATTGCAAGGGTAGGACAGTTGTTGCTGGAAACGGGGAAGGATATACCGTATAAAAAGATACTGGAAATACTCTGCAAGACAGCCGATATAAGCAATGCTTTTATTCTTCTCAACGACAGAACGTCTGATGAGGTTATTAGCACCGGGAAACCATCGAAGATCGATGATGTAAATGAGAAAAGCCGCAGGTCTCCTAAGGAGCAGAGGACATATGTGAGCTATGTCGGCGAAGATGTAAAAAACGGAAATGGAAATTCTGGAGGAAAGATCAAACCGATGACTATCCTGAAGGGTGATAATGTTAGGCCGGGGCTGATGGACTTGTCCAGGAAGGAAGGGGCGATTGTCAGTTCGGTAAATGGAGAGACTTCCAGTGTGATACTACCGATTATGGTCAACTCAGCGTTTGCGGGTGTAATCGGGTTTGAGAAATCGGCGGCAACAAGAGGGTGGAAACCGGTTGAAATCAATTTGCTGGCAACATCTGCGACCATGCTGGCACAGGCTATCGAGCGTATGCAAACCAGCAGGCAGATAAAGCAGCACTTCATTCAGATGACGCGCATGATTTCCAGCGCCCTGCTTGCTGTGGATCCTTATACGGTCAGCCATCAGGAAAGGCTGGCCACTCTGGCGGGCATGGTTGGTGAACGTCTTGGCCTGAGCGAAGAACAGCTTGAATGGCTTCAGGTGGGGGCACTGTTGCATGATATCGGTAAGGCAGCGGTGCCCACTACAATTCTGGCCAAGCCCGGACGGCTAACCGAAGAAGAATGGATACTTATCCGCTCGCATGTTAAACGTGGCTGCGAAATGTTACAGAACATGAACCTTCCCCAGCGCGTTATGAATATGATACTACAGCATCATGAAAGATTGGATGGGAGCGGTTATCCCAACGGCATCACCGGTGAGAAGATTGGCCTCGAATCGAGGATCCTGGGCGTTTGCGATGTAGTCGAAGCAATGGGTTCCCATAGACCGTACAGACCAGCACGATCACGAGATGAGATAGTAAGCGAGTTGCAGAACGGTAGAGACCGTCTTTACGATGCCAGGGTGGTTGATCTGCTGCTTGATATCCTGGAGCATAACGAGTTTGATTTCGATTTTGACGTTTCCAGACCGAGCAAAATAGCTATGCGAAACTGATCGGGAGAACTTTATCGAAGACAACTAATAGATTCCATGTAACAACTCCCGCATAGAATACGGCTATGGCTATAGAAGCACCGATGGCCAGTCTGGGATACATTTTATATAACAGCCACAGCAGTGCTGATACAGCCACTACACCGATAATTTTAAAAATGAGAAAACTACCGGACTGAACCAGACCGCTCATCAACATATTGCCCTCAACTGCCAGCCCCCTTTTGACAAATGTCTGAGTTATCAGGCCATCCCACAGTTGAAACTGTGCCATCAGTGACAGGGCAAATATCATATGACCGCGGTTGATCACCTGCCTTTCTCTTTTGACTGTCTGTGTAACTGTTATATCCATATGGAATCACTCTTTAATTTAATTATGAGACAGCTGGCTCAAAAATACAATCCAGATGGCTAATTGAAATGAGCCAGCAGGATCATATGGCGTGGCTGTTTAAGATGTAATCTTCTATAATTCGGAAATCGTAATTGAAGATGGCTATCTATCTATTCAGCAGTGCTTCCCAGAATGGAACCTGGCGGAACTGAAGAACGGAGAGGTGTCTCATTACTGGTTTTTCCAATTGATAGGTTGTAACGCGTGTGGCGGTTTGCTCCATGTACACGTTGTTAATATCTGACCATGTCCTTACAGTATTAAAACGGACATTCTGCGGTACGCTGGGCCCGCTGATGACGATGGCTACCTGTCTGCCGTCATGGATATTTAATTCTAATATCTGAGGAGTTTCACGATTCAGCCACAAGTCTGATTTACCCCCCAGGAAGAGCGCTCGATTTAGCTTTACATTAGCCAGGTTCAACCAGTTATCCAGCGAGCTTGTGTCTCCGCCCATAGTGAGTATCTCCCTTTTTATCCCCGATGGTGGTATTGCATCAGTCACGGAGATCTGCGGTGGTGGTAGTATATGGCCCACAAACGTCATATCGAATACCCTGAGGATGGTGTATTCGTAAAATTGCTGCTGGCTCAGATAGATTTTAAGTCCCTCCCGGTCATGGGGCTGCAGAAGTGAGAGATCATACCCATAATACCAGACCCGCTGGTGCCCCTTGAATTTAAGTGCCCCATTGCTCCAGGCTACACAGGGAGTAATTATATCCTCACCGGACATGACTGTTGCCTGTGCGCTTTTTTCTAAATAGGTTTCAGTTCGGTTTTCGCTGTAGTATTCAGTGGACGTGTATGTTTCTTCGGTGGGTGTGACCACTGTCAAACACGCCGGGAAGGTAGGAGAGGAAATTAGCACAAGGCATATGAGAAAGATGTTTCGTCGGCATTTCATGGCTGGAAAAGAGCCTCCCAGATGGGGATTTGTTTGAAGTGATAAGTCATGTGTTGTTCCTGTACCTGGTAGGGTACAGGATGATATCCATCGCTGTCATTTCGTGCCGGTGGATTATCGAATTTTATCCCGGCGGGCTCGGCCGTAACGGTAACCCTTCCATTCCATTTATATTCGGGTCCGCAGATTATAACTGCAAGCATACGGGTCCGGTAAACATTGATCTCTATAACCTGTTGATCAGAAGGTTTAGACCAGAGATTTGATCTGCCCGCCAGGAACCTGGCGTGGTTCATCTGCTCGTTAGCGCGGTCCAGCCAGGCTCTGGTACTCAGGCCGGTTATCCAGTTCCATTCAATCAAACCCTTCTCCAGGGTACCGGTAGGGCCAATGGCATCGGGATGTTCCAGCTCTCCTGCCTGTGTCATATCGAATACGCTTATCGCCATGGGCTCATACTGCAGCTGTGGCAATATATGGATTTTTATCAGCACACTATCTGTGGCGAAATCTGGCAGATCATAGCCATAGTACCAGACGTTTTCCCTGTCCTTGAAAAGGATATCGCGTGAATTCCATTGGTAATAAGGTGTCAGTTCGCATACCACATTTTCAGATTGACCGGCAGCATGATCCTGCTGTCTATCTTCTTGAGCTTTGCTGTTGTAATCAAATCTGTATTCGGTACGCGTGTAGTTTTCTACAACTGCATATTCCTTGGTAACACATGACGGCATAAATGCCAGGCAGAAAACTGAGAAAAGCATTATTACTAAATCTGTACGGATTGCAGCAGACTGATTCTTATTATCCATTTTCCTGTATGTTTATAGCATAAAGTTGAGATTATCATATGTCAAAGTTATAATTCTGTAGATATTTAAATGGAAGGGGTTGAAATGAACGGCGGTAAGTTGGTCAGGGGCTTTGCTTTATCGGGGGTGGTTGTTGCACTGTTTTGCTTTGCCTGCTGCGGTTCTGCCGCGCAGGTTTCGCCAACACTACCCGAAATCGTTCAACCGTGCCTGATTTGCAGGCCGGATAGACTTGAATTTGTAGTGCAGCAGGGGCAGACATCAACGCTGGAAGCCACAATCAACATATTGAGTATGTGCGGGGGGGTGCTCAACTGGTCGGTCAGTGATAACGTACCCTGGATTGATGAGCAATATCAGGCGGTTACGGATAAAGGTAAAAACGGAGTGGTCAGGATTATAGTCGATCCATCCGGTATGGCCGGCGGTGAATATACAGGCATTGTTACAGTTACCGCTGAAGGAGCACTGGGCAGCCCGTATCATATACCGGTGTTCCTGACCGTTTCCCAGCCGGGTGCAGGCAGGTTCGGACAGGATAAATCGGCTGTACCAGAGTCCGTGGCCCTGGCTTTACCGCCCGCCGATTCGGCCGTTGTCTGGAAGAATCAAAACGATCTGGTGCAGTACGCGTCAACCAGTAGCTGTGTGGTCAGCGGAAGCATTACCAATACCGATAAATGGTGGTATATGAAGGATGTTACCATTTCTGCCAGCACCGGTTCGGCATTGATAATTACCACTCTTCCGCCTGGCGAAACCGTCATCTACAGCAGGTTTATACCATGCTTCAAAAGGGAAAATGTTAAATTAACATATAACTGGTTTAAGCCATGATTTCCCCTCCTCTGTAATGATTGACGAAATCTGCCGTGGACTCTGCACCCGCCGTAAGTCTTAGCCCGTCATACTCCGGTACTACCACCTTATTCCCGTTAAAGTCATACTCCCAGTGCCTTCTAAACCGTACTCAATGCTGTTTAATCTGCAGATTAATTACAGCATAATTAAATAGACAAATTAAACAGCAGAAAAGGCAAATACCGGGAGGTTATCATGGAACAGAGAATTAATTTCGGCGAAATCTGGAAAAAGGACAGCAGAATAAGGTTGCTGACAGGTGGCATGATTGCCGATGGGCTGTTGCTGGCTGCTTTGATAATCATGGGTGTTATCATTGCTCTGTAAGTCTGAAGCATTACCGGCTGAAAGGGGACGGAATTCCGTCCCCTTTTTTATTTTATGGCGATGGGAATGACGCTGAATTAGTACTAACGTCACAGACAGACCAGTACGGTTACGCTATTGTTTAACATATAGGTGGGAAATAAAATAATTCTCAGATAAAAGTTAAAAAGTAAGGAAAGGAAAAATGATGGCACTTAAGACCATGGTCACCACAATTAGGACGGATTGGAAGGCCATGGCCCTTTTCTGGTCGATGGTGGTTTGTCTGGCTTTAATCATGTGCGCAGTAGCTGTGATAACTTGCATGTTATAGTTTTCTGCGGTTCTCCTCCTACGGCAGAAGGCGCCCGATTCCCGGGCGCCTTCTGCTTTTCGGAACGTTTAACAGGAATTATCTGTTGAAGTAAAATAAAACCATAAAGGAGATAAATAATGGCCGAAGGGATAGGCGATCGTTTTCAACAGGAGACGAAATACTATCCATTTAAGATGCCGCGGTGGGAGAACAAACCCGCGGTAGAGCCGGACATGTATAAAATCTACCCTGCCAGTATAAAAATTAAGCTGCCTCTTGCCCGAATGGATGTTGAGATTTTCCTTGATCATGCTTTAAGGCGCCGCCGCAGTGTAAGGACATTTACATCTGCTCCGATCAGGCTGGAACAGCTATCCTATCTATTATGGGCTTCTACGGGTATCCAGAGAATTGAAAATGGCTGCGAATTCCGCACTGTACCTTCGGCAGGCGCGCTTTACCCTGTGGAGACGTACGTGGTTGTTAATAATGTGGCGGGATTGGGAAAAGGTATCTATCATTACGGTATCAGAGAGCATGAGCTTGAGCAATTGCATCTGGGCGATTACAGCCAGCGTATTTCATCAGCCGCTATGGGTCAGGCATTCTGTGCACGTGCCGGCGTCGTATTTATCTGGACTGCGGTGTTTGCCCGGTGTAAATATAAGTATGGCGAGCGCGCCTATCGATACATCTATCTGGATGCGGGGCATATCGCCCAGAACCTGGCGCTGGCTTCAGCAGGGCTGGGGCTGGGAAGTTGCCCTGTGGCTGCTGTTTATGATGATGAAGTCAACTCGATTATAGATGTTGATGGCCAGCAGGAGAGTGTGCTTTACCTTACTGCTGTAGGTTGGCCAAGGATGGGTGGAACTTAGGCCGGTATTGTGCCCGACCTGAGCGGTTTTATCTCGTCTGCAATGAGGGATAGGGCCCCGGGGCCGCGGCGTTGTATTTTGCCCCTGATTTCCAGCCAGCCGCAACGGAAGAGCACCCTGCCGAATTTCTCCTGGACATCTTGGAAAACGGTCACATCTACCACCCCGGTACCGTCTTCCATGATGATGTACACCACGCGTCTGCCGCTGCGGGTGGGTGGTGTCTGATAGCGTATAACGGAGCCGGCAACCCTGACTTGTTGCCCGCTGGATAAGAACTGCAGATCCTTGATACGGGTAAATCCTTCGTCAAGATTGCAGAAATCCAGTGGATGCCCCGACAGGTCGAGTGAGAGTATCTCTCGCTCGGCAAGCAGCGATGCCCGTATGTCCTGTTTATAGTTAACCCGGGTTTTACCGGCATTGGTGGATACAGAATTGGGCTGTTCTGCACTGCTGTGGATATCCTGTATGGAGAAAAGGCCGGCATGATGAGTATGGTGTTTATAAAGAAGGATGTGGGGTAATCTGGCGAGCATATCGCCCCGTCCACCCAGGGCATCGAGTGCTCCGATTTTGATCAGGTTCTCGATCTCAGGCCGGCTGGCCTCGATCCGCATTACAAAGTCGAGGAGGGAAGTGAACGGCCCCTTTTCTCTTTCACGGATGATGGAAGATAGTGTTTGCGACGTGATTCCCTTTACCTGTGCAAGACTTATTCGAATGGCTCCATTCTCGACCTGGTAGTGATTACAGGGGTGATTCACATCGGGAGCGAGGATTGTAATGCCGCAACGCCGGGCATCTGACACCAGCACGCGGGGAGGGTAGTAACCCATGGGCTGGTTGGAAAGAAGGGCGGCGAAGAATTCGGCAGGATAGTGGCATT
Source organism: Dehalococcoidia bacterium (assembly GCA_034436215.1). GTDB lineage: Bacteria > Chloroflexota > Dehalococcoidia > GIF9 > UBA5629 > UBA6808. The sequence goes on along the minus strand of DAOTVU010000060.1, from coordinate 33,065 downwards.
TGAGCCAGAGCGTCTGATAGGCGAGTACAGCATAAGCTGCGGCATGTCCCTTGCAGAACCCGTAGGCAGCAAAGGCGGCCACTTGTTCAAATATCTCCTCTGCCACGCTCCGGGCAATGTTGTTCTTCATAGCATGATTGATGAAAGTCAAACGCATCTTCTCCATTTCTTCCACGGTACGATTGTGGGTCATGCCGCGGCGGAACCCGTCTGCCTCCGCATAGCTCATGCCGGCCAGGTCATGGGCTACACGCAGCACCTGTTCCTGGTACAGGATAACACCCAGCGTCTCCTCCAGAGCATCCTTTAGATTGGGATGCGGATAGCTGATGGGTTCCTTTCCGTGCCGACGGGATAGATAGACCTTATCCATGCTGGACTTGAGCGGCCCCGGCCTTACCAGTGAGATGGAGATTACAATGTCGTCGAAGCTCTGCGGCAGCAACCTGCCGGCCATCTCGCGTTGTGCCGGCGACTCGAGCTGGAAGACGCCGATGGTTCGGCCCTCCCGGAGCATGGTAAAGCAGGCCTGATCATCCTGTGGTATTGTATCGATATTTAGCTCGATGCCGCGGGATTGTTTGATATTGGATAGCGTATCCTCGATGACAGTAATGGTCGGCAATGCCAGCAGGTCCAGCTTGACCAGTCCCAGCCTTTCAATGTCGTCTTTATCGTACTGGCTGATGACATCGCCGCCACTGGAAGGCTCGAGCGGGACGATGTCGCAGAGATATCCCTCACCAATGAGCAGCCCGCCCAGATGTACGGAGAGATGCCTGGGGAAACCATCGATGGCAGCACACAGATCGAAGAACTCCCTGAGCTCGGGACGTCTGTAAACGGTGCTGTGCCTGAGCTCGGGCAGGGATTTTGCATTTTCCAGAAGGCTTCTGGCGGACAGGTAGTGTATGCCGCTGCAGGCTTCATCGATGGTTGCCTGCGGCAGCTGAAGTGCCTTGCCTGCATCACGGATGGCGCTGCGTGCCATATAAGTGTTCACGGTAGCCACGCAGGCAACATTGTCCCGCCCGTACCTGTTATAGATATAGTCTCGGACCTCATCGCGCCGGCGGCGGTCGATGTCCAGATCGATATCGGGTGGCTCTCCGCGCAGCGGGTGCATGAAGCGCTCAAATAGCAGGTTATAATGGATGGGATCCACTACGCTGATATCCAGTGCATAGACCACCAGACTGTCCACAGCACTGCCGCGTGCCTGACAGCGTATGCCGTGCGCCCTGGCCCAGCGGACGATATCATGGACTATGAGGAAATAGCTATCGAAGCCCAGTTCTTCGATAGTGTTGAGCTCTCTTTCCAGTCGATCTCTTATATCTGGGGTTAATTCGCCGTATTTGCGTTCTGTTCCTTCTACTGCCAGCCTGCGCAGGAGAGCTGAGGCTTTCTTACCGGTGGGGAGGTTGAATTCGGGAATCCGGGGGATGCCGAGCTTCAATTCAAGATTGCAGCGGGCAGCTATCTCCAGTGACATGGCAGTGGCACCGGGAAAATCTTTAAACAGCCGCTCCATCTCGGACGGTGACTTGAAGTATTGTTCAACCGTACGGGGGCCGGGTAGCTGTGCCACCGGTGTGAGGAGGTCAATCGCCCGTAGAAGCTCATGCAGCCGGTAGTCGCGCATACCCGCATAGTGGATATTGTTGGTAGCCACAAAAGGCAGACACCGGTCTCTGGCGAACTGATAGAGTGCACAACAGAGCGGCGTACCGTACCTGCTGGGGTAGCGAAATAACTCGATGAAAAAATTATCGCCATAAACCTCTCTGTAATAGCTGACGGCTGCCTCTGCCAGCCTTATCTCTCTTTTTCTTAACAGCGAGGGTATCTCACCCCGACTGCAGCCTGACAGCGCTATCAGCCCCTCGCTGCGCTCGGCCAGCAGGCTGCGTGTGGCAGCAGGCCTGTTGCCCTTTTTATCACAGTGCATGGATGTAAGCAGACGGCACAGATTAGAGTAGCCCGTCATATCACGGCAGAGAAGGGTAAGGTGGTACCCTTCCTCAACCTCGATCTCGGCTCCGATGATTGGTTTGATCCCGGCCCTGCGGGCACAGTCGTAAAACTTTACGGCGCCGGTAAGGCGGTTGTGATCGGTAAGCGCCAGTGCCGGCATGTCGAAATGAGCCGCCCTGTCCACCAGACCGGCCGGGCTGACGGCACCATCAAGAAAGCTGTAATAAGAATGCACATGAAGATGTACAAAAGACACGTTCGTTTACACCTCGAGATCAGTCAAGGACTCGATGCAAATACCAGCCGGAACCGCGCTTGCATAGCTCATAAAGACCCGAAGCGGTGGCGCCGGCACTGAGGCGGATGATCAGGCACACCGGCTCGCCGTTCCACCATTCCGCCGGCTCGCGCCACCAGTCGTGTATCTCGGTTACACGGTAAACACGCTTACGCCAGATGAAGGCCGCCGGACTGTACTCGCCGCTGACATGCACAACTATCGGTTCATCGATCAGTCTGGCCACAGATCCACTCTCCTTTTATAGAGGCGTGATCCGATTATAATAGAACAAATGTACTAATGTCAAGTTGGAGAATGACGGTTAGTGTGCGGGTGGTGTTTACCGCCAGGAAGGATGTCTCTCGTTGGACTTATCGTAGGTCAGGCGGCGGATGTTGGTGCCGTCGGCGTTCATGATAAAAATGTCGTCGTTGCCGTAGGTGTCGGAGACAAAGGCTATCTGCGTGCCGTCGGGCGACCAGACCGGATTTTGATTGTTGTCCGTGTTATTTGTGATTTTTTTGGCTGTCAGGAGGGGGAAGGGAGAACCGCCGTCCATAACCCAGATCTCGCCTTTGGCCGCCGTTCCTCTGCAGAAAACGATCCGGTTGGTGACGGGTGACCAGTCTGCATCGGTGCCGTCGATCTCAAACGGGAACCCGAATTTCTTCTGATCGCTGCCATCGAGATTCATAATGTAGAGAACGGGCCTGGCATAGTCGCCGCCGCGGTTGGAGGCAAAGAGGATTTTAGTTCCATCGGGTGAAAAGGTTGGACAGCCGTTCCATCGCACAGGCTCCTCATGTCCCCCGGTATCGCCTGTGGCTTCGGGCCCCCATGATTCGCTGTCGGTAAGCTGTTTAACCCCGCTGCCATCGGAATTCATAATGAATATCTCGAAACTCTTATGGCCTTCGGCGTTGTTGCGCTCGCCGACAAAAACTATTTTGCCACCATCTGGAGACCATCTTGGTGATCCGTCCCACCCCTTCATAGACGTCAGCCGCAGGCGGTTGCTGCCGTCTTCTTTCATTATCCACAGGTCAAAGTCTTCGGCCTGGTTGGAGGTGAAGGCGATCACTGTGCCGTCGGGTGACCATGTGGGCAATCCATCAAGTATCTGAGGATCATTTGACGTGGAGCGGTTGTCGGTTCCATCGGGCTTAATCGTGTAGACGTGTACGGTGTTGTCGCGGTCTGAAGAATAGGCAATCCTGCTCGGAAGCGTAGAAGGGTGATGGGTGATACTGGTGCCGCATGAAACTAACACCAGAGCAATAATAAACAGCGCGAATAAGACTGAAAAAGGCCTGGGATAATTTATCATGTTAACCTCTCAAACATTAAGCTTGTACCTGTGAAGAGTATAATGAGTTGAAAAAATACTGGCAAATCGGGTAATGCAAAAGAGATGTTTGCTGTCGCATATATTAAAGGGCAACAAAAAAGCCTCCATACGGAGGCATGCTTTCAACTTTATTTATAATTTTAACATATTTTCTCAGCCTATGTCAAAAATTCGTATCTGTTCCTGCAAATTAACGGTTGTATCAATTGCCTCCGCCATTTATGGTGATCGCCTTTTTACACTACCCGTATTTTCAATATCCTGTCGACCCGGAAGACCCTCTCCTCATTACGCTTCATGCAGAATGCCTGCATCCCCAGATAGCACTTGCCCCCGTACTCCATATCGCCCACCCACTCGGGTTTTATAATTCTGATGGATTTTTCATCGTTCGGCTTAAGATATACTATCTCAAGCAATTTCTTATCTCTGATTGCATTCTCTATTATCTCGACTTTAGCATTTACAGAAAGGGCCTGGTCTGCCTTTTTGTACTGATATTTCGTCAGGAAATCTACCACTTTGCGATCCGTCCATATATGTTTTTTCAGGATTGGTTGTTTCAGCACGATGCCATTTAGCGTGGTGCATCTGCTCAGTGCCACGTATGTCTGGCCGTGGGCAAATGTTCCCTTGCCGATATCGATAATCACTCTGTCGAAAGTCTTGCCCTGCCCTTTGTGTATGGTCAATGCCCAGGCAAGCGTGAGAGGATACTGCGTAAAGCTCCCGATGACCTCCGAGCGCAGCTCGCCTTCTTCGGCAAAAAAGCGGAATACTTCCCATGTGTGGGGTGTAACATCCACAGTTTCGCCGTTTTTCAGGTCAACGACGATAATCGGGTCCTCATTTCTTGTCTGGATTATGCGGGTGATTTTTCCTATACTCCCGTTTACCCAGCGCCCGCGGGCATCATTGTTCAGCATCATGACCTGCGACCCCGGTTTAACATTGAGATCGACCAGCGTCGGCAGGTATTCGTTGCCGAACTCACCCTCGATGAGGCCGGTGAATGTGTGGGGTTTGCCTTTCAGCTTTGCAAGCTCTTTGTTATTGATCTCATCGGCAAGGGCATTGGTAGTGGTAAGATAAACGTAAAAATCGCCCGGGCGAGGTTTGAAGTCCGGGATATATCTCTGGTTTAGCAGATTTAGTCCCTCCTCAGTAATGGATCTATTCCGGATGGAATTAAGCAGGTCTATAAATGCTTCGTCATGTTGCCGGTAAACCTTTTCCAGCTCTACAAACTCGGCTTCCATGGCATTAAATACAGCGGCGCTGTAGAAATAAGGCGTCTCATAAATGCCCGTGAAGGCCTTTTTTTCAGCACCGGTTACAACCGGGGGTAGCTGATAAAGATCTCCGATAAAAATCATCTGCAGACCTCCGAATGGCCTATCAAACATCGGTCCGTTCAATCGCAGGAATTTATCCACACAATCGAGCAGGTCTGCCCGTACCATGGAGATCTCATCGATAACGATCGTATCCAGCTTTTTATAGATATTTTTATTATCATTATCGAAGCGGAGTTTTTTAACCTTTTCCGGCGTGATATCGGGCTTGAATCGAAAGAAGGAATGGATTGTTTGCCCCCGTACATTGAGGGCGGCAACTCCCGTGGGAGCCAGAATTACCACTTTTTTCCCTGTGGTTTGGCGGAAATAGTTTAAAAGGGTTGATTTGCCGGTGCCGGCGCGCCCCGTGATGAAAACGCTCTTTCCAGTATCCTCCATCAAGTGGAGCGCGTATTTGAACTGCTCATTTAGATCTAACTGTTGTTCTTCAGCCATTCTACTATGCGATCGGCGACTTCCTCGCCGGCATCTTCCTGGATAAAATGGCCGGCGCCTTTAATTACGATCGGTTCATTTGCTGTTTTGAAGATCGATTTCAAAAAATATACTCCGGGTTTGGTGATATCGTCTTTATCTCCCCATAACAAAAGCACGGGGATATCAAGTTTCCTGAGGATTTCGATGGCTTTCAGATTGTCGTAAGTGCCGGGATGATCGGGGCGTATGGGTACAAGGCGCGGAAAGACGAGTGCTCCCCTGCAGTATTCTTTTGATGGGAAGGGAGCACCGTAGGCGGCATACTCGGACTCGCTTAATTTCCGCTGAAGTGATAGTTTTACCAGTGCGGGCACATCCATGAAAACCTGGTCCTGTGAAAAGCGCCTCCATGTCGCAAACGCCTGACCGAACGGCAGCCCTCCTGCGATGCCGGTATTCATCCAGATTGCGTGTGTGAAGATACCGGGTAACGCGGCCAGCAACCGTAGACCAATCGAGCCGCCCCAGTCCTGTCCGATAACTGTAATCCGGTCAAGTTTAAGTGCATCGAGAAATTTCTTCATCCAGCGGACGTGCGATTTATAGCTGTAAGCGTTTTCCGCAACCGGTTTGTCCGAGCGGCCGAAACCGATAAGGTCGGGGACGATAACGCGTCCCGCTTTTGCAAGGATCGGAATCATACGTCGGTAGAGGTATCCCCACATAGGCTCGCCATGCAGACACAGTATGGGATTGCCTTCACCTGCCTCATAATAGGCCATGCGCAACCCTTCGACATCTACATATCGCGGCTGATAATCGAAGCCCGGCAGATCGCCAAAACGCTCATCGGGTGTGCGCATAAAAGAGCCAGCAGGCCAGGTCCCATCCAGATGGGTGGACTGAATCTGTGCGAATTTGACCGTCTGTTTAACATCATCCGGATTAATGCTTTCTGTTATACCGGCAAACCAGTAGATGAATTCCAGAAGGTCAGCATCGATCTCATTATCAACCGGCCTGGGCTCATAACGATCCCAGAAACCGTACACGGTAGCTGTTGATGGCCTTCCTCTGCCCAGATCTCCCAGCTCGAGAGCGTACAGATATTCATGCTGCGACCGCCAGTACACGCGTCCCGAGCGTATGCCGGTGGCTTTTTCCAGCGCCAGGGCAACATCTGGGCGGACGTCGAGTTCCTGTTCAACCAGGAGAGGGTCTTCACGGAGATGGGATAGTTCTTCAATGGCAGGCTTTATAAAATCCATGGCTATTTCGGTAACCTCCTTTTCAGAAACTCGATGATGGCTTTAACCAGCGCCGATCCACGGTCATCCTGCAGAAAATGGCCGGCTTTATCAAAGGTGATAGGGCCTTCAGCATGCGGCAGAAGCTCCTTCAATCTGACGGCATACTCCATTGGGAAGACGTTATCTTCGGGTGCCCACAGCAGCAGGATGGGTGTCTGCGATAGCTCGTTCAGACGACTCTGGATGTATTGCATATCCTTCCAGCCGCGGTCTCCTTCCTTCATTGGTATGGTTCGTGGCCATGTCAGAACCACGTGGTCGGAATCCGGCTCATCGAAAACATGGTGGTAGCCGCGTGCTTCGGCTTCTGACATGCCCCGTTTGCTTACAACAGATGGTCCTCCGTGTGAGAGCAACTTGTGTCTTTTCAGAAGGTATTGACCGATGAGAGGTGCATGCCATGTGGTCCATGGCCTGGGGGATGAATGGAATTTGCCGACGTAGCCGACGTACAGCCATGTATTCATCAGTACTACGGCAATCAGCCGTTCAATGCGTTGAAGTGCGGCTCCCACACCCTGGGGGCCACCCCAGTCCTGACCCACTATTACAAAGCGCCTCAGTTCGAGCTGGTCCATAAATGAAACCAGGTCGGCGATATGGTGTGCCGCGGTCAGACGGGCATCGATACGTGGATGATCGGAATATCCAGCGCCGATCCAGTCGGGAGCAATTGCTCTGTAACCGGCTTCAACCAGTGGATTGATAAAATCCCGGTAGAGAAATCCCCAGGTGGGATTTCCGGATAGCAGTATAACAGGCTTTCCGTTGCGGTCACCCTCATCGATATAGGCCATATGATAGCCGTTGACCTTGATGAATTTCTGCCTCCATGGGAATAACGGTTTTAACCAGTCGGGCTTAGATCTTAATTCGTATTCCATCGATTACACACCTCAGCGTAATGAATTCGTGCCGTCCTTTCCGGTATTTTATATGAATGGTATTTTATATCCGATACTGTGGCTCCGCCATTTTATCCAGCACCCGCTCAAAGGCCTCCATATCGGAATGGGGAAAGCGCATCAATATACTGCTTTCGGCCTCTCTTCATGGTGATAGCGGAACTTACGCACGATATGGCCTGAATTTAAACAGATATAATACACGGCATCGGACATTACTTATGGATAATTTTAACACAAATAGTTTGTCCACAATACAGGGAAAGGATAGCTATTTATCAAGCTCGCTGTGGTTTAGGCTGAGCATGGTGAGATCCTTTAGAATCAAAGATGCATCGGATATATTTATGTAATTATATTCTACGGGGCATTGTTTTCGCATGCATTTTTATCGCTACAGCCAGGAATATGATGGTGAATGCCAGCAAAATAAGAAGATCAACGGCAGTAGGAAGATGGCTGCTGCCCTGAATGCTGCTGCGAGCGATATCGGTAAAATAGGTGAGTGGGGAGATATAGGCAATCGCCTGTCCATAAATGGGCAGCTGATCAAGCGGTATGAAAATACCGCTGATGAAAACTACCGGGAATTTCACCACTGCAGCAATCATGTTGACTGTAGCTGGCACATTAGTAGGTGGAATAGAGAAGATATTGCCCAGTGAAGCAAAGCAAAGCGATGCCAGTATAAGTCCCAGGCTGAAGACGATTGCATTTGATATATTTATTCCAATAAAAAGACCGATAATAAGGGGGATAAGTGCAATGCAAATACCAAAAATGAATGATGCCAGCATGTCGCCTATAATGATTGTTTCTATCCTGATAGGGCACGACATGAGGCGCTCAAGGGTTCTGGACTGGGCCTCCCATGGCACTACGATAGGTGATACGGAGGTAGCGGTGAAGAAAAGAATCATCCCCAGGAGGCCGGGTAGCATGAACTCAATAGAGAGCTGTCTGCCTATAGTAAAAGAAAGGAATAAAAAAATGGGGAAAAGTACTCCAAATATAATTACCGGTCCTTTAGAATAATAGATATGGATATCTTTGCGAGCAATTGCTAACGCCCTCTGTATCTGTTGCCATATTACCATCGTATCAAGCATGTTCACTCTCCTTTTGTGTGAGTGCTACAAAGGCATCTTCGAGTGAAGGTGCCAGTATGTTCAGCGATATTATCCTGTGACCGTGTACGCTGCAGTATTTGACCAATGATACCGCCAGTTCACCTGGATCCTTGGTGTACAGGCGGTACTTATCCCCGATCGTTTGCATATCGATCACCCCTGGCAGTTGTGACAGGGCATTAGCATCTACAGGTGTGGCAAAGCTCACTTCAACGGAGTGCTTGCTGCTTGTGGCTAATCTCAATTTTTCAGGAGTGTCTAAAGCTACTATTTTCCCTCTGTTTATAATGGCAACCCGGTCGCAGAGCTGATTTGCCTCATCCATATTATGGGTTGTAAGGAATATGGTCTTGCCGGCACGATTTAGTTTTTGTAGCATGTCCTTCGTCAGCCGTGCGCTCTGCACATCCAGCCCTGAAGTCGGTTCATCCAGAAATAGCACTGTGGGATCGTTAACAAGTGCCATGCACAGGATTAGGCGTTGCTTCATGCCTTTGGAATAACTCTTGGTGGGCTCATTTCTGCGCTGAAACAGCCCCACTTCTTCGAGCATACTTTTGCTTTTTTCTCGTGCCATGCCAGCAGGAACACCGTATAGCTCACACATCAGCATCATATTGTCCCAGGCCGACAGGTCGGGATAAGCATTGGCCATCTCGGGCAGCACACCTGTTATTTGCTTGGCCCGCAGGCTGCCGGCACGAAATCCGGCGATAAACGCATCACCCCCATCTGCTTTAATTACGCCGGTCAAAATGCGAACGGTAGTTGTCTTGCCCGCGCCGTTGGGACCCAGGAAGCCAAAAAATTCACCTTCCTTTACCTTAAAACTTAAATGATCAACGGCGACAAGCTCTCCGAAATGCTTGGTCAGATTATCTATCTCCATGATAAAATTACGATTTAATTCTTTTAAAGACATATTTTAAGCATCCTCCCTTTTTAAACAATTGTTCTGGCATGGCTGTCCCGGGAGAGTTTCTTCGATTGTAAATACGTTCAATACAAGATCCCGATAACCTTTTATCACGTCCGCGTTAACGTAATAATGGATGTGATAGCCGCGCCTTTCACCTCTTACCAGACCGATGGATTTAAGCAACCTTAAGTGCTGGGAAACAGCAGACTGGCTGACGCCCAAAATACCTGCGAGGGCATTGACACAAAGGGCATGGGGTTGCTGCCTGCACAGCAATTTTATCAATTTAAGACGGGTAGGATCGGCTAACGTGCCGAACAATGCTGCTTGCAGTTCGGTTGTTTTCTGCTCAGAATCGATCACAATATAAGTATATACTAATATACTGAAAATGCAAATGAAAACGATCATATCGATTTCTACGCCTTTTAAGATCGATTTAAACTTTTATTATTAATATTTAGGAGCGAGTCTGTGTAAGGGAAAATAACTGTTATATTTTTAGTTGCTTGATTATCATCCGGTCGCGCAGCCATTCAGGTACAAATTTTGCAAGAAATGCAATCAACCGGGCATCACCGCCAACGACATACCGGTTCTTCGGTTTGCTGGCAGTAAGCGCTTTGGCTATCGTTATGGCTACCTTATCTGCTGATATAGCTGAATTAATAATATTCTCAGCAATTCCGCGCACATTAGCAATACAGGAATTATACAGATCGCTTGCCTGACCGGGTAGCTGGCTGATCAGTATTTCGGCGTCGTTGAGAGATTTTCGCGGCAGCTGAGTGGCAACAACACCGGGCTCTATAATGGATACCGGAATTTTCCATGGTTTTAATTCTATACGAAGGACGTCGCTAAACGCCTCCATGGCAAATTTTGCGGCGCAGTAGGGCCCGACAAAAGGCGTGGCTAATAAGCCTTCTTTTGAACTTATATTTATAATTCGACCATTTGCTTTCCTGAGGAGTGGAAGGAATGTCTGTATTATAGCTATTTGACCTACTACGTTGATTTCGAACTGTTCGCGTATTTTATCGACGGGTATCAATTCAAGTGGACCTGCGATCGCGATACCTGCGTTATTGACCAGTCCGTATAGCCCGTGCTCTCCCACTTCATTTGAGACCGTGCGGGCAGCTTTCTCAATCGATTGGCTGTCGGTAACTTCGAGATAGACAGGCATTATTCTATTTGATGAGTTTTTCTTTAATTTTAATCCATCTTCTTCTTTTCGAATGCCGGCGAAAACAATAAATCCCAGTTTATCAAGATACAGTGCGCTGGCTTCTCCGATACCTCTTGAGGCACCCGTTACTAACACATATAACTTTTTATTATTGCGATCCATCAGTGATAAGCGACCTTGAAAACTGATTTATCAAATCGTGGTGATATTATATATTGTAATGACGCTCCTTCCATTCGATTCCTTTTCCGAATACTCTCCGGTAAATAACATAAATACCGTTTCCCATAAAAAAGAGCAGTCCCAGGGGATGCAGGATAGTGGCATAAATGGATTCTTTGAATCGATAGCGCATAAGCAAGCGCATAAAGATTATAATCAGCACCTGAGTGGCAATAAGTACGAAGCATGGCTCCAAGTATGCCTGATTGATAAATTTATCACATAATGCATAAATCGGTCCCAAGAAAAGCATATAACCAAATATTTCCAGTATTAGTAAAATAAGAGCTGACCGGGTAACGCCGTATATGCTTTTGGCAAATCCCTGCCACATGGAACCGAAATCCTTATACATGCGGCAGGCGACCACGGGTGATAGATCCACTGCGAGCACACGCCCACCTTTCCGGTATACTTCGGCGCCAAGCCAGACATCCTCGAGTATTCGCGATTTAACAGCCTCGTGTCCGCCTATTTTCCAATAGTCTTCCCGTTTGAACAGAAGGAACTGTCCATTTGCCATGCTCGGCCTTAATTTTTTGGAACGCTGCATCCACCACAGTGGCATCCATGTCATAAGTATAAAATAAAATACCGGTATGGTAATCTTTTCAATAAACGAACCGGCTTTTTGCTGTGGGAACCCTGAAAGCAGGGTGGGCTGGTTTTCGAGGGAAAGTGTGAGCACACTGCTTATCATAACGGGGCTGTGGATAGTATCGGCATCTGTAAATAGAAGCCACGTGCCGTTAGCATTTTTAGCCAGCCGGTAACAGGCGTAAGATTTTCCTACCCAACCTTCGGGCAGTGGCTCAGCGGTCAACAAATGGAATCTGCTATCGTTTTTTACAAATTCACGTACTATCGACGCTGTACCGTCCGTTGAGTTATCATCGAGCACCACCACTTCAAAATTGGAATAATCCTGATTTTGCAGTGATGTAAGGCAGTTTCTTATGTTGTCCTCTTCATTTCTTGCCGGCACGAGCACGGATACCATAGGTGCCGGTTGTAGGATCCTGATGTTTTTGGGCACCTTTAGATTTCGCAGATTCAATATCAGATTGAAGGTAAATAAGACCAGGCATATACTTATAATTACATCGTAAAGCAATTATCCCCTCATTTATCCTATCTTATTTTTCCTGGCCAAAACCAATATAGATTTTTTTCTTTCGAGATGGCAGTGATTTTAGGTCACCCCGATTTTTAAAGGCTATAATCACTGTTATGCTAGCCAGAAATAGGGTTAGCCAGATACCCTTTCCTGCAGTTATGGCGTAAATTAAACACGTGGCTACAGCTAAAAATATTCTCCAGCCATCGCCTTCGAGTAATAAAAAACCGATAATGAGGATGATAATTAAAATCAGGATGAATTCCTTTGGGGGAATAGCCAAAAGAACGCCAAATGTGGCTGCCGTCGCTTTGCCCCCTTTAAATTTCAGGAATGGTGAGAAGGCATGCCCAGCCACCGGGCACAGGGCGATCAAATAAATTTGCGGTTCGCTCAGAAGGAAATATAGATGTGCCAGCATTACGAATGGCATGCCCTTTGCGACCTCGATTAATCCGGCAACAACCCCCCATTTTATGCTGCCGGCTCTGAAAACGTTAGCTGCTCCGGGATTGTGGTCGCCGTATGCTCTGATGTCCTTGTGAAGCTTCCATCTGCCAATCCAGACGGCAAAAGGACATGCTCCCAGCCAGAAAGCACCGATGGCCAGTATTATGGTTAAACATATTTCCACAATTGCACCCTGTATCACGGTGTCCGGTTACGGCCATCAAAATCATATTCATGGCATCCGGCAACCACAAAATATTGTTCAAAGGCTGTTATCGATTGTTGTCATGTTATTGCCCATATTGCAATGAAAAATCACCGTGCACCATCTATTCACCTTTTATCTACTAAGCCCGATTATATCTGAATGTTCCAGAAGAGCAGGATGTACTTAAGTGAAACATAAAGGAAGATAATGCCGAAAATGGCTTTCAGTGTTGCCGGCTTGACCCTGGACATAAGCCTTGCCCCCAGAATGGCTCCGCTGGCTGCGCCCACGCCCATAACCAGTGCGGCCACCAAGTCGGTAAAGCCTTCCACATATTTAATTGCAGCTCCCACCAGAGCAAACCAGACGAAAGATGCCAGTGATGAACCTACGGCTATCCTTAATGGAGATTTGGTTATATAAATAAAGCTCGGCACCAGTGCATAGCCACCACCCAGTCCAACAATGCCGGTCAGGATGCCAACTCCGCCGCCTATGCCGGCTTTGGTCGCATTTGATCCCACGATTTTGTCACCGGCGATCTCCGGCATTTTGCGCTGGAAGAAGCCTTCATAAACCATTCTGGCAGCTGCCCAAATAAAGGCCAGTCCAACAATCAGATCGATAACCTTACCGTATGATGAAATATAGTAAAAAACAACCGAGCCAACTATTACCCCGAGGATGCCGGCCGGAGCTATGTATTTTACTGATTGCCAGTCGACGTTGCCCAGCTTCCAGTGCTGATAGGCACCGGATGCGGCGGTGAACACCACTGCCGTCAAGGTTGTCCCCACCGCCAGTGCGGGTGAAAAATTAAAACCGAAGCGGACGGTTGGCATCATCAGTACGCAGCCTCCGATGCCGATCAAACCGCCAAGACCACCGGCCAGTATGCCGACGACAAATAGTATAGCGTATGCAAGTGCACTCATGATAACCTCCATTTAAACTTACTGTATTTTGATAGATAAAATGGTGATGGCAAATTCAGCATATTCATATGGATCTCTAAATTTCACCCGCTTTCCACATAGAAAGCAACCCCCAGAAGGCCGGGCCCCGTGTGCACCCCCATTACCGGCGTAAAATCTGCAACGTAGATTTCGACACAGTCGAGTTCGCCGGCGAGGTGTTTTTTCAACTCCTCGGCTTCGTCGATAACATTGGAATGCATAACGATACAGTGAACGGGACTTCTTTTTACTCTTTCTTTTACGATCTTTTCCAGCTTATTAACAGCATTAAGTCTCGTCCTGACTTTCTGTAAGGAACGGATACCCTGCGATAATGGAAGTAGCTCTATAACGGGTTTGATATCGAGCAGTGAAGTTGCCAGCGCAGCTATTTGGGGTACCCTTCCGCCCCTGGCCAGGTAGTAAAGCGTATCTAAAAATGCAATTAAATTGACTTTAGACATTGTACTCCGTGCCGAAGCGATCACATCGCTCAACGGTTTTCCCTGTTCCGCCGCTCTGGCTGCAGCTATTACCACGAGTCCCAGTCCACCCGCAGCGGTTCCGGAATCGAGGACCTCTATTTTCAGATTGCTTAACTCTTCCCCGGCTGCTTCTACGCCGATCACGGCTGACTCAAATGAATGGCTGAATTTTAATGACGTTGTTATAACCAAGATACTACTGACTTTACCGGCCAGTTTTCTGAAAAGTTCAAGATAAGTACCCGGTGAGGGAGCGGAAGTTGTCCATCTGTTATTATTGCGGGAAAGCCTCTCATAAAATTCCTGTGATGTGATATCTATTCCGTCCCGATAGGCTTTACCTTCGGAGATCAATACCATGGGGGCCACTTCGATGGCATATTGCTGAATTAACTCATCGGGTACACATGACGCACTATCTGTGACTATAGCTACCTGCGGCATTAATACTCCCTCCCTCGGGAAGATATGTCTTTATAATTATATAATTGTAGCTATGCACAACCATGAAAGTATAAATTTAAAAATATATCGGTTATTAACAACATACCCTTACTTTGTTTGCTTTTACCTGTTTTAATTTCATACGGTCTTTTAATACCGTTTCAGAATTATTATATGAGGCTGATAGTAAATCCATCAGTGTACGGCAATAGTCATCAGCGCTGTCTCTGTCCGCTATGTAAACCAAACATTTTCCATCACGCCAGCATTTTAAAAAGCCCGCCTCCATCAGCATTTTCAGATTTCTCGATAGCTGGGGGAGTGAAAGAGGGAATATTTTTCTCATTTCACAGGCGCAGATGTCCTCATCCAGTAATAACTTAAGCATCCTGATTCTCGTCTCATCGGAGAGGGCTTTGGATATTTTCACCAGCTTATGCATTTTAATGCCTATCTCTTTACGACCAGAACGGGCTTCTTACAGTGTCTGATAACATTCTCTGAAACTGAGCCAAGAAAAACTTCTTTGATATTGCTCTTGCCGTGAGAACCAATGACGATGACAGAAACCTTCTCCTCCTCTTCGATCTTTAAAATCTCCTGTACGGGGCTGCCCGTTTCCAATCGTATCTTGACCTCGAAGCCGGATTTTCTTAATTTGGCCTCGATGGAGCGCAATTTTTTTTGTGCGTCTGTTTCCAGTGTCTTTCTCAAGTTTGCTTCAGCTTCGCTCACTGTCATATTTCCCCACGCTGCACATGGTCCCACGCAAACAGTTTCCCTTTTATCGATTATGTGGGCGACAACAACATCGGTAGTTCCGGCTTCCTTCAGTTTTTTAACATACTCCAGAGCTTTGGTGGATACATCGGAAAAATCGGTTGGGTAGAGTACCTTGGCAAACATATAAAACCTCCTTAAATATTTTCCAGTTGCGAATTTCTCTCTAATTTAATCCCGTCTATCGCAGTTACCCCCTTAATTTGAAATTGAACGGATATTAAATACCTAAATATAATGATATCAAAGCTCATAGATAATTGCAATAATGCGCAACCATGCAATTCAAATATGTGGGGCAGATAAAAATTGAAAATCCAGCAACCGTTCTTTTTTGCGGATTTCATTTCGGTGTTGGTCTGCATATAATTTTATCTGCCATTTAATCATCATTTCTATAGTAGGCCGTATATTTATCAAAATAGCTGCCATTTGACAATCTAAAAATCCGAGCGATATCATTATAACTAAATATAACTATATAATAATATTGTTATATAGATTCTACGGGAGTAAAAATATGCAGGACACGGTCAAATTATTGAAGGCGCTTGCCGATGAGACGAGATTGAGGATGCTCAATATGCTGTTTGAGCGTGAGTGCTGTGTGTGTGAGATTATCCAGGTGCTGGGGATATCGCAACCCAGGGTCTCTCACCATCTCGGAATTATGCACAATGCAGGGATATTAAAGGTCAGACATCGCGGACTGTTCTCATTTTACCTGATCGATTGGGATAATATGGATGAAGCAACCGTCGATCTTTTAAAGTCCGTCAGGAAACGACTGATGGTCAATGAGCTGTCGAAGTCCGATCTGGAGAAACTCTCAACTGTATGCCGTGTTTATCCGGAATGTGTCCATTCTTCCTGAAACCGGTGCATGATTACGGAAAATTAGCAAAAAGGTAGATGAAATGGATTTTATTTTAATGTTGCTTAAATCGGGCTGGGATACGCTTCTGGATTATCTATCGCTTCATGTACTCACCTGTCTGGTCCCGGCATTGTTTATTGCGGGAGCCATATCGGTGTTCGTCTCACAGGCATCGGTTCTAAAATATTTCGGACCCGGTGCCAATAAATTCTTAGCCTACGGAGTTGGTGCGGTCTCAGGGACAATCCTGGCTGTTTGTTCCTGCACGGTGTTGCCCTTGTTCAGCGGTATATATATGGCCGGAGCAGGATTGGGGCCCGCCATAGCGTTTCTGTATTCAGGGCCTGCTATTAATGTGCTGGCCATTGTATATTCGGCCAGACTTCTGGGCTGGGATATCGGCCTGGCGCGTGTAATCGGAGCGGTTTCTTTTTCGGTAATCATCGGGCTAATTATGGCGTATATTTTTGCCAGAGGAGAAAAGAAAAGAATCGATGATGGCCGTTTCGAGGCTCTGGCCGCTGCCGACCCGGAAAAACCCTGGTGGCAGGAGATCATATATTTTGCCTTGCTGGTGGGCATCCTTATCACCGCCTCTTCCAAGCTGTGGCTTGTTCTGGGTATTCTGCTTGCAGGTCTGGTCATTATCCTGTGGCGCTGGTTTACCCTGGATGAGTTCAAACTGTGGATGAAGGAAACATGGCGGTTTTTCCTTTTGATTGTGCCGTGGCTGCTGATAGGTGTGTTTATCGCCGGCATATTAAAGGCAATTGTGCCCCAGCAGGTGGTGGCATCCATTGTGGGAGGTAACACCATACTCGGTAATTTCGTGGCATCGATTTTCGGTGCATTGATGTATTTTGCCACACTCACCGAGGTTCCCATAGTTAAGGCCTTTCTGGATATGGGAATGGGTAAGGGGCCGGCGCTGGCCCTTCTGCTGGCGGGTCCGGCGCTATCCTTGCCCAGTATGCTGGCACTGGGCAAAATAATGGGATGGAAAAAGACCCTGGTTTATGTAGCACTGGTTTGTATCATGGCGACTATTACGGGATATATATTCGGATTTATCGCTAAATAGCAATCGGAGGTAAATGCATGCATATCAAAGTTCTCGGTCCCGGATGTGCCAAATGTGTGGCACTGGAAAAAATTGTTAAGGAAGTGGTATCCACCTTGCAGCTTGATATTACCGTCGAGGAGGTCAGGGATATGCGGAAGATTATGCAATACCCTATACTTATGACCCCCGGTTTGGTTATTAACGATAAGGTGGTACTCAGCGGCAAGGTTCCGACCAGAGCCGAGGTTGAACAGTTAATCATGAACGCCATGGCTTATGAGGAAGAAGCCAAAAGCCGGTAAATGGATAAATTTGTGGGTTATCCGCGAAAATTTACAGTTTATATTTAAACCTGTCGTGGATGATCCACATGAAATGAATTCTCGATTTGCTATGGGGAGAGAGCGAATATTTTGAAGCCGACGCTTATCGGGATATTATTGATAATCGTGAGTTGTATTTTTGTGCCGGTTGCGGTGAGCTGTAGCCCGGCATCATCCGGTGTACAACCTCAGGTGCCGGCAGCAGGCCAACCGCAGGCGGGAGAGAAGAATTCTGACCAGCCCCCTGCTGGAAATCAAGCGGCAGGTCAGAGTTCATCCGATCAGGATGCCGCAGCGGCAGCAGATTCTGTTAAACATCAACCGCCGGCCAATTCGGATAAAATAAACCGTGTGGATGTCATTTATTTTCACCCTAATCAGCGATGTGTGACCTGTTTGTGTTTTGAACAAAATATCAACACGGTAATAGAAAAATATTATCAGGATGCCATGGCCAGCGGGAAATTGACCTACAGGGTTCTGAATATCCAGAAACAGGAAAATGCTGACATCGTCAGAAAATATCGTGCCGTGGGTTCACAGCTGTTTGTGAACACCATAATCGGGGGCGTCGATAATATAAAGGATATTCAGGGTATATGGAACTGGAAATGTGAAACAAACCCTCGCGGCTTTCAGCTCAAGGTTAAGGATGCTATTGACCAGAGCCTGCTTAAAATACAGTGATGAGAAAATGAACGTTGCGCATAAAGCTCAAGCAATATGTATTATTAATATTATTAAATAGGAGATGTAATGGATTTATCTGCGCTTACCTCGGGTAACAATATCCCCATCATATCGGCCTTTTTCCTGGGGCTGATGGCGACCATCGGCCCGTGTACAATGGCCACCAACATTGCGGCCCTGGCCTATGTGGGGCGCAAATTGACCGATCGCAAGTATGCAGTGCTGACGGCTTCGCTTTATACCGCAGGGCGCATGCTAACCTATACGGTTCTGGGGGCGCTGATTATCTACCTCGGCCTCAGCATTCCCGGTATTTCGATATTTGTGCAGGAGGTGGGTGAGAAGGCACTGGGCCCGTTTCTAGTTGTCGTCGGGCTGTTAATGCTTTTTATAGACCGGATTTCCTTCGGGAGCAGTGGGAATGTCCTCTCATCGGCGGGAGGAAAAGTTGCCGACCTGGGTATGATCGGTGGATTGCCCCTGGGTGCGATTTTTGCCCTGGCCTTCTGTCCGTACAGCGCGGTTCTGTTTTTCGCCGTTTTGATTCCACTGGCTCTGAGAACAACCGAGGGCGTGATTCTGCCGGCCTTTTTCGCTATCGGGACCGGGTTGCCTGTGTTATTATTTGGAATGCTTATATCTCTTGGCGTGGCCAGTTTATCGAAATGGATTGATGCTGTTACACGAAGTGAAAAAATTCTGCGTATTGTCATTGCCCTGGTGTTTATTGGCGTCGGCATTTATTACATGGTTCCCCTGATTCTCAGTGGCTTGAACCAGAGTTAATTTGATGGAGGAATGATTATATCTTGAGGCAAACAGGAGTAATATATACGGTTTTTCTGCTGATAACGATAGCCACACTGTTTGGGTCGTTGCTTTCGTGTTCGGGAACAGGCCATGTGTCCATGCAGGCCAATAGGCCACCTGTAATTGAAGACGTGATTTATCCTAAAGATGTATTCTCCAATTCGGACGTAGAAATACAGTGCGTGGCCAGTGATCCGGATGGCGATAATCTTATGTATACATGGACAGCAGATGCAGGCAATATCCGGGGTGATGGGGCAAGTATTGTGTGGGTTCCGCCTGGGAAAATGGGCACCTATCCCGTGTCTGTCAGGGTGATGGATGGGAAAGGCGGTGTTGCTAATCGCACTATTGAAATAAGAGTGGTTACCAATGCTGACGGTACTGCAACGCCGACTATAGAATTAAAACTGAAACTGGGTAATGACCAGCCGGTTGTTCTCGGTAATCAGCGCGCCCGTATCTGGACAACAACCAATATAGTCTGTCTGGTGGAAAACGGTGGTGGTGACCGGCTGACATATACGTGGTCGTCCACCGGCGGGAAGATAAAAGCCAGAGATTTACAGGAAGGAAGGGCAGATACTATCGGATGGATAGCACCCGGTAGCATCGGTGATTATACAGTTGATGTCGTGGTAAAAGATGGCAGCGGAAAGCAGGCCAGAGGGCAGGTTAACATACATGTTTTCTGTTGCGGTAATTGAGTTTAAAAAGGAGACCTATGAAATATACCACTAATCCTAAATTTATATTAATTGTTTCCATCGTTGTTTTGGTAATACTAACGTCATGCGGCAGGCCGGTGGCCAGTACTTCGGGGACTGCTAAGCCTTCCGGACCTCCGGATAGCGTCGAGGTCGTCTATTTTTATAAGAGTAATCCGCCTCCCTGTGAATGTCTGGCCGAGGCGGGTGAAAATATCAGAGAAACCGTGACGCAGGAGTTTAAAAATGAGATCGAATCGGGCAAACTTAAGTTCCTGTTTGTAGCCTCTGATGTGGCTCAGAATGCCGCCATTGTCAAAAAATATGATCCTGCCCCATTTTGTCTGGGTATGACCATAGTTCATGGTCAGTCCCAGCGTATCGTTTTCGCTGATGAGGTTTGGGAGTACTTTACCGATAAGGCAAAGTTCAAACAGGCTTTGAAGCAGGTTATCACCAGAGCATTGGAGGGCGATTATTGAAATATGGACGGAATTGAGGGCGAAAATGGGCCGTGGAAAACGGCTGGAAAATATCGGCTAAACCGGAGAAGTTAAAAATGTGTGAAGATGGAAGCAAAGTTTCTATAAATATGAGGTCTGCCGGAGGCGCATTGCGGGGATTTATTCGGGTTAAAGCGATATTGACATTTTCATTGTTTATTCTGATTGCAGCCGTGCTGGGCTGTTCAAATACATCGACGGCTGCTACGCCGGTTGCCGACATACCTTATAAAAATGATGGCGGTAGCAACTCGATGGACAGGACACAGACCGGCGTCGATACGTCCGGACAAAATAAAAGTGGCGACGGAGCTGATATAACCAGGATACCTCTGGATAGCGTTCTGGGAAACGGCAGACCCACGCTGGCCGACTTCGGCTGGCGCACGTGCATCCCCTGCAAGGCTATGAAGCCCATTCTTGAAGAACTGGCAGTTGAATATAAAGACCGGTTGAATGTGGTAATTGTGGAAGTATATGACCCCGAACAGGAGAAGCTGGTTACCCGTTATGGTATCAGGGCAATACCGACTCAGATATTTTTTACTGCGGATGGTAAGGAGGTCGCACGCAATCTCGGATATATAGACAAGGACAGTATATTGAAGATACTGGAAAAGGTGGGGATATCTCAGCGATGAGACGGCTGATGGTTGCTGCTTTTGTGATTGCCCTATGTGCCGGCTGTGCAGAACCGCCGAAAATTTCCGCACCGCACAATGCGGCTCCGGTAATAAAGGAGTTAGTCTGCGCTCACGACGCCATGGCCCGACAGGATCTTGAGCTGATCTGTATCTCAGAGGATCCCGATGGCGACCCTTTGAAATATGAGTGGGCGGCGGATAGTGGCCAGTTTCACGGCGGTGGATCGAACATAGTCTGGATAACGCCGGATACGATGGGAGATTATACTGTAGAAGTCAGGGTCAGCGATGGAAAAGGCGGAGTGGCCACGAAATCGGTTGGCATCCGGGTGCTGACCAATGCGGATGGCACAACAACCCCCAATGTCGATTTAAAGCTTTCCATGTCATCAGGCGAAAATGTACTGATCAAACGTACGGTGAAAGTCGGCACCAGAACACGCATACACTGCATCGTAGATAATGCGGCAGGCGGAGAAATAAAATATCGATGGTCTAAGAGCGGTGGATTTTTAAAGGCCGACCCCGGGTCACCAGCACTGGATTCGGGTTCATGCGATACGGCTTTTTTCACCGCCCCGC
Organism: Dehalococcoidia bacterium; assembly: GCA_034436215.1. Lineage (GTDB taxonomy): Bacteria > Chloroflexota > Dehalococcoidia > GIF9 > UBA5629 > UBA6808. Next base: position 11,368 of record DAOTVU010000060.1, on the reverse strand, counting down.
CGAATGTCGGCCATTATCTGATTACAGTTATGGCTGAAGATGGAATGCGAAATGAAGCGAAAGGTCAGGTCGATTTCGATGTATTTTGTTGCCCCCGATATTGATGTGCAGGGAGGAATAATATGCGTCTTGACAGCACAAAATTGTTACCAGTGCGTGAATATTCCAGCCTGATAGCAGGCCTGTTGATCGGGCTGACTTTTCTTGCCTCAGGGACCGGTAAACTGCTCGGAGAATTGGAGACATCGTCTCAGGTAATGAATTTTATTTATGCCGTGTTGCCGGAATTTCTTCTGTCGCCGTGGTTGCTGCATTTCATTGTTAAAATAGTTGTGCCGTATATCTTCCCCATTGCTGAACTGTTGCTGGGCATTCTACTGTTGCTGGGTTTTGTACCGCGTCTGTCCGCACTGCTCTGTATACCGCTCTCAGCGATTTTCGCCGCTACCAATGTATGGGCGATTATTGCCGGGAGTTATGCTACCTGTGCAGGTTGTTTCGGTATCTGGGAGATGATATTCGGCCACCTTACACCTCTGCAATCGCTGATCATTGACATAGTCCTGATGCTGCTGGCTTTAATCGTTATATTCATGCAACCGGGAAGGTTTCTGGCCAGCCGGTGGCCTGCCATACAATTAATCGATTTCGTAACGCTTCGATTAAGTGCCGGCCGACCGCTGACATGCCCGGTAAAGAGCAGGGTAAATTCCCTGTGGTCGACCACTTTATGGAAGTTATCGCGCTTATATCGTAACAACCTGTGGGCCTCACTGGGCTATTTGATCGGGATTGCGGGTATTGTTCTCGCAGTCCTGACAGTGACCGGCACGATCAACTTCAAAGAAGCAAAAAACAGCGGGCAGACGAACGGCTTTGCTGTAACCGATAACGTTACGGTTGTAGATATCGGTTCCAGCAATGCCCGTATTACGTTTACCACAGCAAATCCCGAAATCGTAGATATACTGGTATATGACAGAAATGGGGCAATAGCGGGTACCTGGTCGGAGAACACAACCCGCACCGTGCACAGCATCGTGATTGATAATCTTAATGAGGCCACCACATATTATTTTCAGATACTGTTCAGTGACAGAAAAGGCGGTAAAGGCATATCTCCGCAGTATTCGTTTACCACGCTGGAAAAGCCGCCTGTTATCATAAATCCTGCCATTAAGGATATGACGGGCGATGCCGTTACTATCGTATGGGAAACTGACCGTCCTACCACGGCAGAGGTGGATTACTGGCTGGAAGGAGAAAATAAATTCCAGTCTATCACCGGAATTGAAGCTTCAACAAATCATGCCGTTTCGCTTACCGGCCTGGCGGAAAACGGTATATATAAGTTCAGGATTAAATCCATAGACCCCTACGGGCACAGGCTGATGGCGGAATATACGGGCAGTTTTTCACTGGCCGCCGGAACTGCAGTTACCCAGCGTGCACCCTCGTTTCAACTTAAAACCATTAATGGCGAGCCTTTTAACTCAAACCAGCTCCGCGGGAAAATTACGCTGTTGGCCTTCTGGAACATATCCTGCCCCACCTGCCAGATGAAAATGCCGATGGTTCAGGAAGTGTATGATAAGATCCCGACGGATAAAGTAGCCATAGTTACAATTCATGGAGCGGGCAGAGAAACAGCCATCAAAAATTATGTAACCGCTGAGAATTTTAGATTTCCGGTATTATACGATGCCGAAAATAAAGTCGGGGCCGCATATAACGTTTTGTTTGTCCCGACATATTATCTGCTGGATAAGTCGGGGATAGTTTTAAATAATAACCTGCAATTCAATAGCGCAGCAGAGCTGGAGAAGATACTCAATGCATATTTGAAGTGAACTAAACGGACGAAATACGTAATATAACCATCATATAACGAATAATATATTTTTTAAGGAGTTTATTTTTAAGATGGCAGAAGAAAAACACTGGGAAGAAGGAATGAAGACACATGAGAACATCATTTTTTCCTGTTTTGGTGGTCTGTCGAATACCGGTATTACCAGTGCGCTGGCCTGTCTGGATGCCGTCAAAGAGTTAGGGCTGGAGAAGGTGGCAATCGGCTGTCTGGGAGCACTGCCGCTGGGAGTAAAGCCGGTGCTCGGCAAGACAAGGGCGGCCAAGAAAATCATCACTGTGGATGGCTGCCTGTTTGAGTGCGCGAGGAAGACGGTGGAACAGTCCGGCATGAAACCGACTAAAAGTATTGTGCTGGTAAAAGATATCGGCATGAAGAAAAAAGCGCTTCACGAAGATATAGGTGAAGGAATAAAAGATCTGATGGAATATATAGATCCTGACGATGTGAGGAAGGCTAAGGAATTAATCTTGAAAAGCCTGAAAGAGTGAGAGTGCCATTTAGGATAATCTTATTATCTCCCATGGGAGACAACGTATAAATGGAAAAAATCAATCAATTTTTTAGGAAGAATTTATTTTCACTGGTTTTAACTTCGATATTAGTTGGTTTTCTTTTCGGCTGGCTGTTCCCTCATATAGCTTCTTTATTGCAGGTTCTTATTGTGCCCGTTCTGTTTTTAATGATTTTTGTAATGGTTATTGCCATAGACTTTAAAGAACTGGTCGATATTCGTAAATATAGGAGGGAACTTGTTTGGGGGATATTAGCGATTTTAGTTTTGGCGCCGCTGGTTGCTTATTTGATAAATTTTGCTTTTCCAGAAAAATACGATTATTTGAAGAGCGGCTTAATCCTGGCAGCTACAATGCCACCCGGTGGAATGATCGTCTCCTGGACGGGACTCCTGGATGCCAATATTGAATTAGCGATGATTTTACAGACTGCGACTTTTATTTTAGCTCTTTTAACCATACCTTTAACTCTGGCCTTGCTTCTTCCAAACTCCGTTAAGTTTTCTCAATGGCTGTTAATTCAAAATCTCCTGCTTTATATATTTCTGCCTTTAATTGCCGGTTTTATTACCCAGCTATTATTAAAGAAAAAATATTCCTCAAAACAGATTAAATCATGGAAACCTTCCTTATCCACGATTTCCAGCATGTGTGCCCTGCTCGTCGTTTTTATCTCCGTCTCCCTGAAAGTCGGAGCGATTATCAGCCAGCCCCAGTTAATCATTTGGGGATTACTGCTTTCATTAAGTTACTATCTGATTACGTTCCTGGTCACGCTCTTTTTTTCCGGCCTGTTTATTAATTCCTACGACAATCAGATGCCCATTGTTTATGGTACCACTTCCAAAAACCTCTCCATTGGCATCGCCCTGGCACTTTCAACTTTTTCCGGCCCCATCGTTCTGGCTGTGATTTTTTGTTTTATCGTTCAAATGCCGATGTTGAGTTTATTCTACAGATTTATCAGGAAAGAAGAGCAAGAATTTGTCGAAAATGAGTTAGAAAAAAGAAAGAAGCGGCATCCCGTTTCATTGATGCTGAGGAAGATAAGAAAATTAAAATGAAAAATTCATTATGTAGATTTTGGGTATATTCATTATTCCGGGATTTATTAACCGGTAAATTGAAAAAAACAGGTATGGGTTTCATACCCGAGTTATAAGGAGGTATAAAATGGCTAAGGATTTAAGCCAGACATTATGGCACGGTGTGCCCAGGAAGAATATCCCATGGTTTCCGACAATCGATGCTGAGAAATGCATCGGGTGTGAATTATGCTATGTAACCTGCGGCCGAGAAGTTTTTGAGATTAATCCTGATAACAGGCATAAAGCAACTGTAGAGCGTCCTTATAACTGCATGGTAGGTTGCACTACCTGTGCCATGGTCTGTCCTACTCAGGCCATTGCCTTTCCTTCGAGGGATACTGTCTGGAAAATAGAACGGGAGTACAAGATTTTCAAGGAGGTGCATAAAGAGGCGGCGGCTAAACGCACTAAATCTGAGGTAGCTGAGGATCGTAAAATAGCAGAAGAAAAAATCACATCAAGGGCCACGCGGGCACAGATACGTATCTCTGGCGTGTTCGGAGAGCAGCGCTTTTTACTTAAATTAGAGGATTTGATTAAGGATAAACCGTTCGATATAGTTGAATTGAAGCTTGATATTCCCACCATCAAAGGCCTTATGGAAAAGACTCCCGGATATATGAGCTTTTACATTACATCCACACAGATGGAGGACATACGTCCGATGGTAGAACAATTAAAGGAAGTCGTCAGTGCTAATAACCTGATATGGGTAGAGGCGATTTACAGTTGAATCGAATGGCCCATGTACTGCTTTGTAAAAGTTTAAAGCTTGTATCTTGTATCTAAAGCGGGAGATGATACGGGAGTACTGATTAAATGAACCAACTGTATCTTATTGCGGCTCTGATAACCTTTGCTTTTACCACGGTGCTGACGATATCCGGCGTAGGAGCGGCCTTCATTCTTATCCCCGTTTTTATCGCCATGGGTATTCCGTTGCTGACTGCCATGTCGACTGCGCTTTTACTGAATTCCGTATCCATGGCTTTTGCCTCAATCAGCTTTAGCCGGGCAAAGCTGATCCTTTTCAGAACGGCTGTACCTGTGCTGGTCGCTGCTACCGTACTGTCTCCCCTGGGAGCTGTTACCGCCGGCCGCCTGCCCGAGAGTCTGCTTAAATGGATATTAACAGGCTTTATTGTTTTTGCAGCGACAATGATGTTGTTTTACAGACCACATGACAGACATATTGAAGCAAGCCCTAATAAAGAAATTGCTTTCGGTGCGGGCGTTGGTTCTCTGGCGGGTTTTCTGGGCGGTCTTCTGGGAGTGGGTGGAGGAAATATCATTGCGCCGGCACTGGTCTTGCTGGGGATTGATACCAGGAAAGCGGTGGCTACTACGGCTTTTATAGTGATATTTTCTTCACTGGCCGGGTTTCTAAGTCATGTAAGCACGGGGAATGTAGATATCTACCTGTTAGCTCTCTGCGTCGTCGGTTCTATAGGTGGTGCGCTTCTGGGAGCTTATTTAATGAGGAAAAAGCTGAACCCATCTCAGGTTAAACTGACTTTAGGGATTGTGCTGTATTTAATTGCCATAAAAATGGTCTGGGATTTGTTGAAATGAAATGGTTGCAGGCTTATGCTGAATTTGTACGTAAGAATTACGCTTATTTAATTTTATGTGCCCTTGGCATAGGTATAATAACAGGATTGATATCACCTGCTCCGGGTATTTTTATCAGGCAGTTTAATACTCCGCTGATTGTCATCATGATTGGGGCCATGGGCTTTACTGTCGTTATAAGGGGCATTGCTATGGCAATTCGTGATTGGCGAGCGTTTATTTTGGGACTCGGTCTTAACTTCATTTTTGCACCCTTTTTATGCTGGCTGCTGGCTCTACTGCTGCTTGGCCGGTTACATGACCTTGCCACGGGATTGATACTTATCGGTGTAGTGCCATGTGCCGGCATGGCTCTAGTCTGGGTTGGGTTGCTCAAAGGTGATGTGCCGCTGGCGGCTGTCATTAACACCGCTACCATGCTGCTTGCACCTTTGCTAATACCTCCGCTTATGTTGCTGTTTGCCGGAACCTTTATCAAGCTCAATATCTGGGAACTTATGTGGCAGCTGATCTGCAGTTTGCTTCTACCTTTATTGCTGGGTGTAGGTTTAAGGGAATTTCTGGAGAGAAAAGTAGCTATTGATAAGTATCTTCCTCTGATGCCGGCTATCTCTGCCACCATAGCTGTTTTGCTGATGTTCATGGCAATAGATACCAATATCACGCCCATTATGAAAAACCTTCAATTAATACCCCCTTTACTGATATCAACAGCACTCATCTTTCCTATATTATTTGCCGTAGCCTATGCGGTGAGCATCAGGATCTTTCCCAAAGGCAAAAATATAGCTATAACCTATTCGGCCGGCATGAAAAACCTGCCTATTGCGATAGGTATAGCGGCAATGAGCTTTAAAGGACTGGAAATGTTACCGGTTGCGGTTGGATTTGCTTTACAGATGCTTACCGCTGTCACTTTTTACCAGATATACCGGCGTTACGGAGCAGGAGCAAAATGATCACAAAGCGTACAACCGGAATAATGAAAAAGCCCTGGTATATGGCCGGCAGCTTGCCCGGGGGTGGGATGCACTGATGTACAGGGTGCTCTTTGTTTGTGTGGGGAATGCAGGTCGCAGCCAGATGGCGGAAGCGTTTTTTAATCATTTGGCTCCGGATAATGCGGTGGCTTGTTCAGCCGGGACTTTGCCTGCTGACAGAGTTGACCCCCTGGTAGTGGAGCTTATGCTGGAAGAAGGGATAGATATAAGCCATGCCGTGCCCAAGAAGCTGACCGGCGAAATGATGAATAATGCAGACCGTATTATAACTATGGGTTGCGGAGTTGAGGGTGTATGCCCGGCTAAATGGATTACAACCGAGGACTGGGGGTTGGCTGATCCTAAAGGTAAATCTATAGATGATATCCGACATATAAGAGATGAAGTCAGAGAAAAGGTAAAAGAACTAATTGCGATTATTCAAAAGGAGGCTAAGATTTAATGTCAGATTCTCAAAGTACTTTCAGCAGATTATCGTTGTTAGACAGGTTTCTTACACTGTGGATTTTCCTGACCATGGCATTGGGTGTGGCAGTCGGTTATTTTATGCCGGGTGTAACCGGTTTTATTACATCGTTTCAGATTGGAACAACTTCCATCCCGATAGCTATCGGACTGATACTGATGATGTATCCACCGCTGGCCAGAGTCAGATATGAGGAAATGGGGAAAGTATTCAGAGATGTGAAATTTCTCATATTTTCGCTCGCCCAGAACTGGATTATTGGTCCGATTGTGATGTTTTTACTGGCAATACTTTTTTTGCGTGGCTATCCGGATTACATGATGGGTGTTATTCTGGTCGGGCTGGCACGCTGCATTGCGATGGTGATTGTTTGGAATGAACTTGCCCAGGGCGATAGAGAATATGCTGTCGGTCTGGTGGCTTTTAACGCAATTTTCCAGGTTCTTTTTTATTCTATTTATATATTCTTTTTTATCACGGTATTGCTGAGCCGCATGGGAATTGTGGAAGGTGTAAAAGCCGAGATATCCATTATCGAGGCAGCCAAAACGGTCTTTATATATCTTGGGATTCCTTTTATTCTGGGTGTGGTCACGCGCTACAGCGTCATCGCAGCCAGAGGAAGGGAATGGTTTGAGTCCAAATTAATGCCGAGGCTCGGGCTTCTCACCCCGATTGCACTCCTGTTTACTATCGTGGTCATGTTTTCTTTAAAGGGAGAATATATTATCCAGCTGCCGCTTGATGTCGTCAGAATCGCTATTCCGCTGATTATATATTTCTTCTTTATGTGGTTTATTACTTTTTTCATAAGCTATAAAATGAAGGCCGATTACGGAAAAGCTACTGCAGTATCATTTACCGCGGCATCCAATGATTTTGAGCTGGCCATTGCAGTCGCTATAGCCATTTTCGGAATCAACTCCGGGCAGGCATTTGCTACGGTTATCGGGCCGCTGGTCGAAGTGCCCGTTCTTATTGGACTGGTCAATATCTCTTTATATTTTAAGAGAAAATTTTATAATCGTGTTTCCATTCTTTAAACGTGGGGAATGCATATGATAGAAAAGGAAAAAATTAAGACGATAGTCAAGCTCGGCTATGCAGATATAGCTAAAAAAGGAGGATCCTGTTGTAGCCCTAGCCCGGGTACTGCGGCTTGTTGTGGTGCAGGCACCGGCAGGGATATAGGTAAAGCCATAGGTTACACAGATCAGGAAATCGACTCCGTACCGGTGGGTTCCAATCTAGGACTCGGCTGTGGTAATCCGGTAGCACTGGCTTCGCTAACAGAGGGTGAAGTTGTGCTCGACCTCGGATCGGGCGCCGGCTTTGACTGTTTTCTGGCGGCCAATCGAGTTGGTAACAGGGGGAGAGTAATCGGAGTGGACATGACATCTGAAATGGTAGAAAGGGCAAGAGAAAATGCAGTTAAAGGCGGCTATGAGAATGTGGAATTTCGCTTGGGCGAGATAGAGAACCTGCCCGTCGCCGATAATTACGTTGATGTTATCATTTCAAATTGTGTAATTAATCTGTCACCGGATAAAGAGAGGGTATTTCATGAGGCTTACAGGGTTTTAAAACGAGGTGGCCGGTTGATGGTATCCGACATCGTACTGGTGGAAGCTTTACCCGAAGCAATACAGAAATCGGCGGCGGCTTATATCGGTTGTATTGCCGGTGCCGTTTTAAAAGAAAATTACCTCGAGTGTATAGAACGGGCCGGTTTTCTGGATATAAAGATCGTGGACGAAACCGGTTTCGGCACGGAATATATTGCCGATCAGCAGAACATCGGAGATATATTGGGCGATAATATATTATCTAAAAATAACTTGAGGCGATTGGGTCGAGCAATCCGCAGTATAAAGGTAAGCGCCAGAAAACCTTAAATATGCGGGCTTATGCGATTGATTAAAATTTGGCCATTTATATGGTTTCCCAGCCTGGTGACAGTAATCATATCCCTGTTCGGCTGTGCATTATCCGTATCTGGAGATAACCTGATAAGTGAAATAGTCTATCCGTCATTTGTACCGGCATCATATGAAACAATGATTGTATGTCAACCAGGAGTAAACCATTATATTTTAAATTATCGCTGGAGCTCTGATAACGGCACGATAAAGGCCGTTGGACCAAAAGCGATCTGGATGGCGCCTGCGGTTCCCGGTGATTATAGAATTGTATGTATGGTGAAGGACGCTGCGGGTAGAACTGAGGAGAAGAGCGTCATAGTACATGTGATCGCATCAGATAATACTATAGTTGCCGATAGGACCGAGGTAACACTAAATTACAGTATCTGGAGTAAGCATACAGTATGTGAACAGTGTTCTATGATGCCCCTGTCAACTCTTGAAATTTTTGTTAAAGATCATTGGCCTATTTCATCTGATGGGCGTTTAGAATGGTCATGTAATGGAGGAAAATTACACATAGCCCCGGCGGCCCAACAGCCGATAGTCAGTGTTGGCTGGACATCCCCCGGTATTCCCGGAAACTACACCATATTTTTATTAAAAAACGGTATTGATGGGTATTTGTATACAGGCCAGGTATTTGTAAATATTAAACAGCCACATTGCTGTGAGATTGATTTTACCAGGCCCTTAAAATAAAGCACATATAAAAGGGAGCCTTCTATAGAAGGCTCCCTTGATCATCCGATCACTCCTCCTCCCTACTCTCCCTTTCAGATAAGCCTGAATGCTTTGCTTTTCTGTATTTCTATATAGCCTTCTTGCTATATAATGGAGAGCTCGGGAGTTTTACATGCTCTCCCATCATGCACCGGCAATGTATCCTACATTTCCCTGCGCACGGGAGAGCCGCCTACAGGAAATATCCACTCTACAAGCATGGCCTGTTTCCTGACCATAGACTACCTCCCTGAGAGCTATTCTTTTTTTACTGCTCTCAAATTTATCCTAACAAAAATATCGGAACCGGTCAAACAGGTTGTTTATCTTGAGAAAATAATGAGATTATAATATGTCAGTGTGGGGACGATAAATGATAAATAGTTTACTGGGTCTGGATGCCATAGAGCTTGGTGTGATAGCTCGGCAACTGGGCGAGAAGCCCTTTCGGGGTAAGCAGATGGCCGACTGGCTGTATAGCAAAGGAGTGAGGCAGATCGATGAAATGAACAATCTGCCCGGGGACTTTAAATCGGCACTGTCAAAGGCCTATACACCGGGACGGTCAACCGTGATCAGGACAAGCAGGAGCAAGGATAGGACATTCAAGTTGCTGCTCAGGCTTATGGATGGAGAATGTATCGAAGCAGTTGGGATGCCGTATAAAGAACGTTTTTCCTGCTGTGTTTCAACTCAGGTGGGATGTCCCGTGGGATGTCTTTTCTGTGCAACGGGCAATAGTGGTTTTAAGCGTAATTTGTCGGCGGGTGAAATTATCGATCAGGTTCTCAGCGTCGGCGAATTTGCATACAGACAGAAAATAGTCGGAGAAATGAAGAGGATCAACAATATCGTTTTTATGGGAATGGGTGAGCCTTTGTTGAATTATGATGCGACCATTAAAGCGGTTCATCTTTTAAACGGTGAAATGGGAATAGGTATGCGGAATATAACCATCAGTACAATAGGTTATGTTCCCGGCATATATAAACTGGCTGAGGAACGTCTCCAGCTTACGCTCGCTATTTCCCTGCATGCGGCTGACGATGAATTGAGAAGGAAAATCGTTCCCGGTATGTCCGGTTATAAAATAAGGGACATTATCCAGGCCGGCAGGGCATATTTTCAGGAGACCGGCAGAAGGGTTACTTATGAGTATTGCTTACTTGGCGGGGTAAATGATAGTTTTACAAATGCAAATAAACTTGCCGAACTGCTGAAGGATTTGAACTGCCATGTCAATCTGATACCCTTTAACAGCGTTGCTGGAAGCGGGTTTCACACTCCGGACCAGGAGGATATAAACCGTTTCTACAGCGTACTGGAAAAAGCGCACATAGCTGTAACGGTTAGAGAACAGCGCGGGGAGGCAATACAGGCGGCATGCGGACAATTGCGCGGGGGCCTTATTTAATATTAATATATATATCTATGCTGTTATGTGATGCTATGCTACAATTCACTCACCCGGTCGAAGCAGGATAGGTTTGTTCGGCACAGTTACCTCTCTTACATATGAAGTGAGGCTGAAAATGGAGTGTCAGCATGGAAGAGTATCCGTGGGTTAAAAATTACGATGACGGCGTGCCGCCTACATTACAGCCATATCCTGCCAGGACTATGGTCGATATCCTGGATGAATCGGCCAGAACCCGGCCGTATCGGGCTTTTATTTATTTTCCCGGCGGAAGGATATTATATGAGGATTTTGTGAAGATCAGCGACGCGCTGGCGGCTGCTTTTGTGGATATCGGCATAGTCCGTAACGATCGTGTTATACTGCTGTTGCCCAATTGCCCCCAGATGCTTTTGGGGTTATTTGCTATCTGGAAGGCGGGTGCTATAGCCGTGCCGATAAATCCCTATCATACTGAACATGAGCTCAAACTCATTTTTAATGAGGTGCAGGCGGCTGCCGTGATTACCCTTACGACACTGTATGCGGCAGTGAAAAATATTCAGTCCGAGACGGCCGTCAAAACGATTATAGTTACCGAAACCGATGAATACGTTACCCCATTCACAAGATTTATTAAGTCGGTTTTCGGTAACCGGGAGGCTGCTGGTTTTAGCGGCCTGGAAGACGGCGACTATCTTTTTCACAGACTTGCACGTAAATACGGACGCAGACAGCGGCCCGGCATACAGATTTCACCATCTGATCCGGCGGTAATCCTTTTCAGCGGAGGTATGACCGGTGTGCCTGTGGGG
>DAOTVU010000059.1:0-3550 GCA_034436215.1 Dehalococcoidia bacterium | reverse complement strand
TAAATTACTGACTTCTTTTTGGTTACACAAACGTTCTTTTATTTGTTCATCGGCCGGATGGAACTCGCATGTTGATTATAATTTTCATCCGTTTGTTGTGTTTACTGCATCAACATGCTCGTTTCATATCAATTGTTAAAACATATTTACAAAGAAAAACCATTAAAACTTTTTTTGGTATTATTGAAAGTTTTGATTATTAAACTGAGCTTCGTTCTAAAAAAAATTAAACCTCAGGCATACACTGTCATGACGAGGTCAACGGAAAAACAAATTAAAGTTTCGGGTCATTAATTGCTAAACTTGCTTGGCGAAGTCACAGACTTCGCCAAGCAAAAAAGTTAATTCATTCATCTGCTTACCCCAGTTCAGACTAATTCTTTCTAAACAAGTACAAATACCGATTCTGCGTAGTACCGGCAAAGGCGGGATAACCATCGGGAACATACCGGCCACCGGTATTTAATCGGGTAACCCCATCAAATCCCCCCCAAACAATCATTTCACTGCCCGTCCAGATAGCGGTATGATAACTACGCCCAGTAGGTGCATTTGTAATGCTGGTAGCCACCCAGCTATCGGTAACGGGATTATACCGGCCACCGGGTTAGGCTAACAAATTTTGCGAAATATATAAAATACTCTGAATCAAACCAAAAGATAATTCAATTTTTTTATCTGTTTTTAGGATTGCTATATCATCCGCCTTGTAGGTGATAAAAAAGGAACTGCGAAAATTGCAAGGCATTTTCGCAGTTCGCTGGAAGGTTGATAAACGTTATCTTTCTTAATTCTTAATCACCACCCTTTGTTTTATTTGTCCTCCGGCAGTTTTAACCTGCAGTATGTAGCTTCCCTTACTGATATTGCGCATATCGATCAGGTACAGTTTTTCACTTTCCTGCTGGTAAGCTTTTTCGAGCACCGCAATGCGTCGGCCGGTAAGGTCGGTAAGGGTAATTTCTAACTCGTCGGACTGTTTGAGCAGCACCTGTACATAAAGGTTCTGAGCAAAGGGGTTGGGGTAAACTTTCAGGTCAACAGCAGCGAGCGATTCAATATCCGTTCCTTTCTGTACGTTGACAACAGCGGTACACGAGGAGGTATTCCCCTTAGCATCGGCCACCGTAAGGGTTACATTATTGCTGCCCAGATTGGACAGGGTAAAGTGCGATTGGGATAGGGCACGGGTGGCGATACCGCATGCATCGGAGCTTCCGTTATCCACATCGAGCGGAGTTATATCGGCTACCCCCGAGGCATTGAGGAACACACTGATCGATTTACAGAGGGCGGTGGGCTTAATGGTATCGGCCTGACACAATTCCGAAGCCGATACAGTCTGGCAGGAAGTGGCTTGCTGGCCGGTAATGGGGTCGGTAAGGGTAAGGCAAACCTGATAGTCACCAGCATCCTGATATACATGGGTGGGTGAGGTAGAGGTAGTATCGGTAGCGCCATCGCCAAAGTTCCATTTGAGTCGGGCCTCATCGCCCAGTCCGGCGCCGATAAAGTCGACCGGATACCCGCCAGCTTTCTTGCTGTATGGTTTGACGAGATAGGCAAACTGTACGGCAAAGGTATCGGGTAACCCAACATTTAAGAGCTTATACCGGTAGCTATAATTGGTGCCATTGACCACACGTAGTGAAACAAGGTACAAACCCGCCTGAGCATAGGTATGAACAGGATGAGCTTCGGTAGCGCTGTTACCATCGCCAAAATACCAGAACGACAGGGTATAATTACCCGAAGAGGTATTCTGGAAGGTAGCCGTTAAGGCCTCGGGATCAATCTGATAGACAAAGTCGGCCTTGGGCAGGTCATTGGCGTTAGCGCCCACCCGGATGGTCCGGCAACTCATATTCGATATTCCATTCGAGTTGGTAACGCTCAGGCATACATTGTATGTACCAGCACTGTTAAAGGTATGCATGGGATTGGGGGTATATGCAAGGGTACCATCGCCAAAGTTCCACAGGTAGCGTACAATATTGCCCTGCGAACGGTTCCTGAACCTTATCTGCAGGGGGTTGCTGCTTTGAGGAAAATAGGCAAAGTTTGCCTCGCAGTCGCTGCCCTGACCGCCAATGTATACGAGTTGCTCGACATAATCCATGCATTGAGTGGCAGGATTATAAATGGTAAGGCTGACGGTGTATAGCCCCGGCTGTGCATACTGATGCACAGGATTGGGCAATGTGCTGAAGCTACCATCGCCAAAGAGCCAATACCGGCGGGTACCAGGGGCAAGCTGCCCGCTAAAGAAATAGGTCTTTTGTACGAGCGAATCAACCAGGTAATGGAAGGCAGCATTGCAACTCACCGAGTCCATCTGAATCTTCCTGCTGGTCTGGTCGGAACATTGGCTGGAATCGGAGTAAATGCTTAGAGTAACCGTGTACATTCCGCTGGATGGCACCGTAATATTACCGGAAGGACCGCTAAGCACTGCGCCCTGATCGAGCTGCCAGAGATATTCGGAGATATTTCCCGTGGAACGGCTGGCCAGCCACATAGTTCGGTTGGGAGCATCGACAAAATATTCAAAATCAGCGCGGCAGGGCACGACACCCACCTCAACCAGCCGTTCCAGCGTACTACTGCAACCGGTGACCGTGTCGACAATCGTAAGCGTTACCGGATAGGCACCTGCACCTGCATAGGTATGAACAGGATGGGTGACGGAAGATACCGAACCATCGGCAAAATTCCAGTAAACCTGTTGATAGTTGCCCGAGGAGGTATTGAAAAAGCGGGCCACATTGGCCGAGTCAACTACAACGGAGAAATTGGCCTGCAACATACAGTAGGGTGTACCCACTACCACCGGCTGACAAAATTCATCTTTGCTACCATTGACCGTATTGTCGGCTACCAGACAAACGTTATATAACCCGCTTTGCTGATAGATATGGGTAGGATCGGCTGCAGTACTATAGCTTCCATCGCCGAAGGTCCAGTAGTATCGTGAGGCATTGCTGCTCTGATTGGTAAAACGTATCAGCAACGGGTTGATGCTATCGGCTGCATAGGTATAGGCCGAACGGACTGCCTGCCCGGAAACATTCGGATAAAGCGACAGCACCTGACAGGTATCCGATACACAGCCCTGCGAAGCATTATATACCGTCAGACAGACCTTATAGTTACCATAGGCAGGATAGGTATGTGGTGAAGGTGTTACTGCATTGGACGTTGTTCCATCGCCAAAGCGCCAGTAGTGCACGCTGGCAGCTAGCGAGTTGTTGATAAAGCTGACCTTGCGCCCCGTGGTATCGTCGATGTTCAGCGAAAAACTTGCCCTGCATGGGGAAGGAATGCTATCGACCTGAGCAGAAGTGGAGGCTGTACAGCCCGTGTTATCTTTGACGTAGATGGTATACGTTCCTCCGTTCAGGTTATCGAAAACATTACCCCCCTGGAAATTAACATTATCAAGCGAATACTGGTAGCTTCCATCACCACCGGCTGCATCGACCGTAATCTTACCCTTTGATAGGGTTGTAACATTTTCAACCTGTGTCGATAAAGTAATTGCAGGATTTAT
>DAOTVU010000058.1:0-9387 GCA_034436215.1 Dehalococcoidia bacterium | reverse complement strand
ATAAATTCTTGAACTGATCTACCAGTGATTGATCGATACTGATAGTTTCATGACAGAATTCCGCAATTGCTTCTCTGGTAACGTCATCTTCGGTAGGCCCCAGACCTCCGGTAGTAATGATAATATCCGATCGTTTCCACGCGTGATCGAGGGTTTCGATGAGCCTAATTTTATTATCGCCAACAGTGGAAATGAAGTGCAGATCTAATCCGAGTAACGGTAGCTGACTGGCCAGATAAGCGGCGTTCAGATCCGTAATCTCGCCCAACAAAAGCTCAGTACCGATTGAAATTATTTCTGCCTTCATCTAATGACATAGAGAGCCTATTTTAACATTTAGTTGCAGTAATTCCAAGATATTTTTCAACAAGAGCCATGGCACAATAATCGCCACACATGCTGCATGCCCGACCTTTAACAGGATGCTTACTATGTACCAATTTAACTTTTTCCGGATCGATAGAAAGGCTGGCCTGTTTTTCCCAATCAAGCTGTTTTCTGGCGACAGACATTTCTCTATCCCACTTCGCTGCCTTTTCACCAAGCCTGACTATATCGGCGGCATGTGCGGCAATGCGTGAAGCGATTACTCCCATTTTAACATCTTCGGATTCTGGTAATGACAGATGTTCTGAGGGTGTTACATAGCAAAGAAAGTCGGCTCCGTACAACCCGGCGATTGCTCCCCCTATGGCACTGGTTATGTGGTCGTAACCTGCGGCAATGTCTGTAACAAGAGGCCCCAGCACATAAAAAGGTGCTTCCCTGCAAAGGCTTTTTTGCAGCTGCATATTCATTTCAATATGGTTTACAGGAAGGTGGCCGGGCCCTTCAACCATAACCTGCACACCCGCATCCCATGCTCTTTCAACAAGTTGCCCTAAAGTTATAAGTTCCTGTATCTGTGGTCTATCGGTAGCGTCTGCTATACTGCCAGGCCGCAGACCATCGCCCAGACTTAATGTTACGTCGTATCTCCGTGCGATGTCCAGCAAACGATCATAATTTTCGTATAAGGGGTTCTCTCTCCCATGATAAATCATCCATCCCAGTAAGAATGCCCCGCCGCGGGATACAATGTCGGTTACCCGCCTTTGCTGCTTCAAGGCTTGAATTGCTTGCATCGTTACTCCGCAGTGCACAGTTATGAAGTCCACACCCTCTTTAGCCTGTTCTTCTATAGCTTTGAAGATATCATCGGCAGTAGCATCTACAATGGGGCCATATTTCTCGCCGGCTTCTATCATTGCCTGATAAATGGGTACGGTACCTACAGGAACCGTGCTGGCATTCAAGATTATTTGTCTGACCTTTTTAATATCACCACCGGTGCTTAAATCCATCACTGTATCGGTACCGTATTTTATTGCGATCTGCAGTTTTTCGAGTTCCGATTTTACTGAACCTGTATCTGAAGACGTTCCTATATTGGCGTTTATCTTTATCCTCAGTCCGGCACCTATAGCACATTGTTTTGATATGCGGTGGTTGATATTGCAGGGTATTATTATCTTACCTGAGGCTATTTTTTCGCATAGGTAATTGACGTCAACTTGTTCTATTCTGGCCACAGATTCCATCTGTGGAGATATTATTCCTCTGCGTGCCGATTCTATTTGTGTCATTTTCTTAAAAAATAAAACCAAGAGTTAAAGCAAATCCAACTTAACCCTTGGCTATTTACCGCTTCCCTACGCTCGAATTACCAAGGGCAGGTTCGGAGGGTTCCCTGCATACGCAGAGTCTCAGCCCACAATTAGTAAGCACCCCCAGCGGTTGCTTCAATAAACAATCGCAGTGAACTATAGCATACGTTTAATTAAAAATGCAAATATTAAAGAGTAGTTTTCAGCTAACCTTTGAATCTTACCCTGTTGACAAGCGCCATAATACCGAAAATCAATATAGCGACTATTAATATAAAGGCGGTAGTAGCTATAGAAATTATCAAAGGCGATGCCGAGATTACATCGAATTTCCAGGTATTTGACCAGGGACTCGAAAGTCCGGCTTCGTTGGTTGCTTTTACCCTCCAAAAATATGTCCCGCCTTCGGGTATATCGGCCCTGAGCAGTTGGTAGGAAGTTGTTGTTATCCCTTCTTTATTACAAACTAAAACTGAGAAATCATCCGTTTTGGAGATTTGCAACGTATATTGTAAATCCTTTTGTTGATCAGAGGTGCTCCAATTCATGGTGGATAGCACCATATTATCATTTTTACCCTGTGATGAAGCCGATGTAGTAGAGATAATGTGTGCCGATTTAACCAGGCCTTCTATCATATCTGTTGCTGAATTATACATTTGTATTCTTGCACCAGGACCCGGATAAAGAAGCTGAGGTTCAGATGGAACGGTAGCAGTTAGCTCGTACATTCCCTGAGCTACCGCACCTTTATTCCCTGTAGCCGTGATAGTATGTGTCTTTCCGGCCACGGGTAACGCCTTTATAGTAATTGAGAAATTCCCTTTACTATCAGTTGTTACTGATTTTCCTGTACTTGTTTTATCATAAGAGATGCTAACTAGTTCGGCGGCATTAAAACCGGCTCCATCAATTGTAATATCTCTACTGTTAATCAGGCTGCTTGGCGTAATATTGATAGATGGAACAACTTCGAATTCTATGTCTGGTACTATGCCTTTTGGTGTGAAGCTGCTCCCGTAAATACCTATGACATGTCTTCCTTTTACGCTTGGCGGGATAACTATGTCATAACTAAAGCTTCCATTAGGCTTTGCGGTGAAATTAGTATCGAGTATAGGCCCATCCCATGTAAATGTGATTCCATCTTCTCCGGGCCTGAACCCTACACCGGTTATGTTAACACGTGTTCCTACAGGTCCGGACACGGGAGTAGCCTTACAGAAAGGTGCGATGGTAAAAAGTACGGGTGATATTTCGCCCGGCTGAGTAGCATCGCCCGAGACACTAAGTTTGTATTCACCTTTAGGTAAATCGGGCACCGTGAACATGGCGTGCCAAGTGCCCAGCTTATCGGCAGTAATAGGGGTTTTGGCTATCGGTTTTGAATCAAAATATATATTTATTCCGGTCTCTCCTGGAGCAAAGCCATTTCCGATTATTGTAATCATGTTGGTAGGTCTTCCCCATGGAGGCTCTAAACTTAAACTGGGAATGATGCGAAAATTACTGGTAGCTGTAATATTGCTCCAGTTGCTATCATCTATTACCCGGATTGTATGAGTCCCTTTGGGTGCTGATGGTATTTCAAAAGTGTAATTAATCTGACCGGACTTTGTTATAGGTATATTCTGAACTATTTTTTTATCATCCCAGTATACAGTGGCAAGTTTACCTATGAATCCTTCACCCGTTAAAGTTATTGTAGATCCCGGACTCCCTGTTGAAGAACTGATATTGATAGCAGTCGGCTGTGAAGGAGCGAATTCAATCCTGGCCATTCCCAAAACAGAAAAAATTACTATGCAAGCACTTAAAGTAATTTTTTGATAAATCAATTATACTTCTCCTAATGGCCTTACAGACCTATTGGTAGCATACAGGACAATAAAAATCAACTCAAAGCTTAGTATAAAAATTGATAAAAATCAATAAATATACCTCGTACGGTTTGTTATTAATGGTGCCGAGCATGCCCAAATTCATGGTTGCTGGCTAAAATGTTAATGTAACGTTTAAAATTTTAATTTTGATTGACACTGTAAGCTATAAATTGATAGACTTTAAACGCAAATTAGGCAGTAAGCCAATATAAGGTATGGCCCCGTGGTGTAGCGGTCGAACATGCCACCCTGTCACGGTGGAGATCGTGGGTTCGAATCCCATCGGGGTCGCCAATATCTTCAGCGACAAATCCCTTTCTGTCTCACAGATATTAGATATACCAATAACTTGACAGATCATAGACTTTTTTTTAGACTGCGAATGTATCCAATAATCCGGGTGGAATGATGTTGATCGTAATAATTTCAATATTTATCATTTTACTGGCTTTTATCATGGGGTCCCTGCCCTTTTCAGTGTGGATTGCACAGTTGGCACGAAATATAGATATCAGACAATATGGAGATGGAAATCCGGGAGCAACTAATGTATTTCGGGCAGGATTGGTTGGTTGGGGGATAGTTGCGGTGTTTGCTGATGTTTTTAAAGGAATACCTCCTATAATAATTGGCAATTTTATTATTGGTCTGCAGCAACCGATTCTTTATATTACTGGTGTAGCTGCTGTTCTGGGGCATGCATATTCTCCTTTTCTGGGCTTTCGAGGAGGTAAAGCACTTGCTGTATTCGGTGGTACGTTGATAGCCTTGATGCGCTGGGATATCATCGCAGTTCTGGCGGCGCTGTTTATAGTTGGTGCATTATTCTTCATCAACGATGCATGGACAGTGCTTTTCGGTATGTTTGGCTTATTGGTTTATTTATTGCTGCTAAAACCGGATATGCTGGCATTCATTTTCATAAGCGTTATTACATTTATTTTTATACTGAAACAAAGACATTCTTTCAAAACTGTTCAGTTTCCCGATGGTCGTTTGATGGGATGGATTAAATCCAGAAGAAGAGTCGCATAGAGTAAGCGTCAATAGATACTTTATATGCGAATATATCAATCAACTATTCATACAGAGATTGTTGATTAGCTTTGGTCAGTAATGGGCAGATGAATTCTGGTTTGTCAGGATTGACAAACGCAATCCCCGAGTAAATATAATCGGCAAGATAATCTGCCATATCCGATAGTTTGTATATTTGTTTGCTGTAAAGCCAGTTAATAACCATAGCCCGCATTGCACCGAAAAACATATGGACGATAATATGTGAATTTATGTCGGCACGTATTTTTTTTCTGCTCTTGCCTTCTTCTATAATTTTCACCAATACAGCGCTTGATTCTCGAGCCTTTTCCAATGCACTACTGTGCTGATACCAGTAGCTGATATTTGTACTGGCAAATACCAGATAAGCAATATTCGGATTGGCCTCAAAATATTCGAGTTGGTGCTTAGCCAATATTTTTATCTTATTTTTAATATCGTTAATTCCCAGTAAGTGTGCGTTTAATTCTCGATTTGTCCTGTCTACAATAAGCTTAATAAGCGTTACATACAAATCATCTTTGTTTTTAAAGTAGTTATAGATACTGGTGGTAGGCACTCCGGCTTTGTCGGCAATTGAACGCATTGTGGCCTTTTCAAAATCCCCATTACTGAAAACATCTATGGCGGCGTTGATTATCAAGTTTCGGGTAATCTTATGTTGGGACCTCATTATTAAAACCTTTTATACGATATTTATCTATTAATGATTAATAACTTTGTTTGACAGTTTTGTAATTACTCTGTTAAACTGAAACAACGTTCTGTTAATATAACTCAACATATAACAGTACTCAAGATATATGAACAACGTTCGTATGTAGGGTACCATTAATTGAATCGCAAGTCAATATTATATTAAATATCCAAATTATGGGGGGAATGGATGGATTTTAAATTTGGTGAAAAGGAAGAGAGTTTGCGTGAAGAGGTTCGGGAATTCGCCAAAAGGGAACTTGGAAGTAGAGTAGTCATAAGCGGACTGGAAGAGGAAAGTAGTGATGACGACTGGGCGTTTTCCATGCTGATGTCAAAAAAGCTAGCTCAAAAAGGGTGGTTGACAATGGCATGGCCTAAAGAATATGGTGGGCAAGGCGCATCATATTTTGAGCAGCATGTTTATATCGATGAAGCCAGTTACTGGGGAATCCCGGGGACAACTATGGGTGTAAGTGGCATAGGTTGGGTCGGCCAATCGCTTATGCTTTTTGGAAATGAAGAGCAAAAGAGTAAGTATATTCCGTTAATAGCTGCGGGCGAGCCGGATGGGGTTTGGTGTACTGCTTATAGTGAACCAAATGCAGGATCAGATTTTGCCAATATCCAGACAAGGGCTGTTAAAAGCGGAGATGTATATATTTTAAACGGTCAGAAAATCTGGACGAGTTGTGCTCATCGAGCGCGATGGTGCTGGCTGGCCGTAAGAACTGACCCTTCTGCGGGCAAAAAACAGAAGGGAATCAGCCTGATGATTCTGGATATGACCAGTCCCGGTATAACAATAAAGCCCATATATAACTATGCCGGACTTCATATATTTAATGAATTATTTTTTGACAATGTTAGAGTGCCAGCAATTAATCTTGTTGGAAAGGAAAATGAGGGCTGGTATTACCTGATGCAATCTCTGGCTTTTGAACGACATAGTATAGCACCACAATTTTATGGCAATGCCAGGAGGATTTTGGAATATCTGATTGAGTATGCCAGGACAACACGCTATAAAGGTAAAGTACTGGCTACTGATCCGATCATACGGCACAAATTAGCTGAAAGTGCTATTCATCTGGAAACTTTGAAAATGTTTGGCTATGAAATAACTTGGAAAATGAGCAAAGGTATCATCCCTGTTTATGAAGCGGCCAGGAATAAGGCTTATTGCGATTTTGTTATTGAGCGTCTGGCAACTACTGGCACCGAGATTATAGGGATCTATTCTCAGGTGGATATAAAGTCACGCTGGGTGAAAATTATGGGGAGTATAACTCGGCTGTATATGATGTTTCCTGGTCTTTCGATAGCAGGCGGTACCGATGAGGTGCAGAAGAATATTATTGGCCAGTTCAAGCTCGGTTTGCCCAGAGCATATTAGAAGGTTATGAGGTACGGTGTGGATTTCGATTACACAGAACAACAGAACATGCTAAAAACGATGGCTATGGACTTCTTGTCCAGAGAGTGCCCCAAGTTACGGGTACGCGAGCTTGAAAAAACAGAGATTGGGTATGATCCGGAAGTATGGGCGAAGATGGTTGAGTTGGGCTGGCAGGGTTTGATAATCCCGGAGCAGTATGGGGGTATGGGTGCTGAATTTCTCGATCTTATTGTATTAATGGAAGAAATGGGAAAAAATATATTCCCTTCGCCTTTTTTTTCAACTATAGGGCTTTGCACAATTCCCTTGATAAAGTATGGCAATAAGAGGCAAAAGTCCAATTATTTACCACTTATTGCCAGCGGTAAAAATATATGGGCACTGGCAATTATTGAGCGCTCGGGTTTTTTACATCCGGCGGAAATTAAATGCGAAGCTGTGTATGATGGAGATGATTATATTATTAATGGCGAAAAATGGTTTTCGCAGTATGCTCATGTTGCCGATTGGTTAATTGTAATCTGCCGTACAGGACTTGAGGAAGATGATATAACCGCTTTTATTGTAAGCAACGGTACAAGAAATATAAAAATAGATCGTATACCCACAATTGCGGGTGAGGGATATTGCAGAGTAAGATTTAAAGGTGTAAAAGTTAGTCCCCAAAATATACTTGGAAGATTATCCCGTGGTTGGAAAGTTGTAGAATATTTGACTGAATATGCAACTGTTTTAAAATGTGCGGAGGTAGCGGGAGCTTGCCGGGCAGTGCTGGATATGACCGGAAACTATGCCAAAGAACGAATTCAATTTGAGAAACCGATCGGTTCTTTTATGGCTGTTCAGCATAAACTGGTTGATATGCTGATTGAAGTGGAAGGTTTGCAGTATCTGGTATATCAAGCCGCATGGCTGCTATCGACTAAAGGCAGTGCTGATTTATATACGGCGATCGCTAAAGCAAAAGCAGACGAAGTCTATCAGCGTGTTTGTATCGATGGCATTAAAATACATGGGGCTATAGGTTTTACAATGGATCATGATATTGGCTGTTATTTCAGGAGGGTTAAAGGAGCAGAGTTCGTTTTAGGTGATCGTGAAATGCGTCTGGACAAGATTGCCCGTAATATGAAGCTGGAATAAATAAAATTAAACAGATTGATCTAATGATAATAAGAGCTATAAGGAGGTAAAATGGTAGGCATTGTATCTTATGGAGCACATATACCCCGGTTTCGCATGGATCGAAATATCATGCAACTGGCACTCCTCTTTCTCGGATTTGCACCGTTGCGGGGTGAAAAGGCAGTGGCTAACTGGGATGAAGACAGTATAACTATGGCAGTAGCTGCGGCTAAGGACTGTCTTGGTGGTCAAGAATCAATCCAGGTAGACGGACTTTATTTTGCGACCACATCTCCTACGTATTCGCTGAGGCAAAATGCCGGTATTATTGCAGCGGCTCTGGATCTCGGGTCAGCGACGAGGACAATGGATTTTACCGATTCAACAAAGGCTGGAACGAGTGCTTTGTTGTCTGCAGCCGATGCTATTGAGGCAGGCTCCTGCAATTGTTGTCTTGTTTCTGCATCCGATTGCCGGGTTAGCAAAGTGGGGTCAAGCAGCGATTATATATATGGGGATGGTGCAGCTGCCTTTCTTGTAGGAAAAGAAAATATCATTGCCAGCTTGGATGGCTCTTTCTCGACAACGCATGATTTTGTCGACCGGAGACGTTTGGAAGGTGAGCGTCTGGAGCATATATGGGAAGAGCGTTTTATTCGTGAAGAGGGGTATATGAAGCTGATTCCCGAGGCAGTTGAGGGCCTTATAAAGAAATATGCATTGAATATCAAAGATTTTTCCAAGGTGCTATATGCCTGCTCTTTTCCTCCTGTACATTCGGCGCTTGCTAAGGTACTGGGTCTGAATCCCGAACAGGTGCAGGATCCGTTGTTGATGACTGTAGGGGATACCGGAGTGGCACATCCACTTATGATGCTGGTAGCGGCACTTGAAGAAGCACGACCGGGTGACAGAATAATGGTTATAAGTTTTGGACAGGGGTGTGATGCATTTTATTTAACTGTAACTGAGAATATATCCAGAATAAAGGATAAAAAGGGGGTTAAAAGGAATCTTGCAAACAAGGCACCTCTTGGTAGTTACGAAAAGTACTTGGCCTTTCGAAAATTGATGCCGGTAGAGGTGGGCATTCGTGGTGAGGAAATGATTTTTACATCATTTTCTATCGTTTCCAGAGATAATCGAGAGCTGTATGGTATGGTTGGTACCAGATGTATAAAATGTGGGACTCCATGTTGGCCGGCTCAAAGGGTTTGCCCCAATCCGGATTGTGGCGCTATAGATAAAATAGAGCCTTATCGCTTTGCCAATAAAACCGGCAGGATATTTACTTATACAAGTGATTTTCTGGCTCCCAGCATAGACCCTCCTGCTTCTTACGGTTTCATTGATTTTGAAGGTGGTGGCAGAGCAGGTCTTGACTTTACGGACTGTGATGCCAACTCATTAAAAGTCGGCATGCCGGTAGAATTGAGCTTCAGAATAAAATATTCTGATGAAAAAAGGGCAGCAGTGAATTATGGCTGGAAGGCAGTCCCAATCGTATCCTGATCAGAATATAAATATGATATTTAAACAAGGAGGAATTTGTTATGGCAGAAGGTATTAAAGATAAAGT
>DAOTVU010000057.1:0-61254 GCA_034436215.1 Dehalococcoidia bacterium | reverse complement strand
TGATGAGTTAACCGCGCTTTTTCTATTGAGTGATTACTGGAAACAGAAGAATTTGAAAAATGTTGTGGTGGTAGCTACGGATATAGGCATTACTAAACGTGCCAGAGATCTGGCTGAAAAGCTGGATGCCCCCCTGGCTATAATTGAAAAGCGTCGTGTGGGAAATGAGGATACAACCGAGATTTTAAATATAATAGGTGAAGTCAGCGGCAAACGGGCTATAACTGTTGATGACGAAATAGACACCGCCGGTTCGCTGGTAAATGCTGCTGATACATTGCTCAAGCATGGAGCAAAGGAAGTATATGCATGTTGCACACATCCTGTATTTTCCGGTCCGGCTATCGAACGCATTAATAAATCGCCGGTTAAAGAAGTGGTGGTAACAGATACGATTCCCGTTAACGGCGCTAAAAAATTAGATAAGATCACAGTCCTATCGATAGCCCCTCTACTGGGCGAGGCAATTCACCGCATCCACACAGGACTGTCGATAGGTGCCATGTTCGAAGGGTAGTTCACATTATGTCAGGATGGCTAGAAAAATTATTTGATTCGAATGAGAAGGAGATAAAGCGTCTTAGGCCTTTAGTAGATAAGATCAACTCGCTTGAGCCGGATTTTCAAAAACTTTCTGCTGAGTCGTTAAAGTCCAAGACAATCGAATTTAAGCAGAGACTGGCAAAGGGTGAGACGCTTGACGACATTCTGCCGGAAGCGTTTGCTGCTGTCCGTGAGGCAGCACGGAGAACTATTGGCCTGCGTCACTTCGATGTGCAGTTGATGGGCGGGATTGTTCTTCACCAGGGTAAAATTGCTGAAATGAAGACAGGCGAAGGAAAAACGCTGGTTGCGACATTGCCGTTATATTTAAATTCTCTGGAAGGGAAGGGTAGCCATCTGGTTACAGTAAATGACTATCTTGCACGGCGGGACGCTTACTGGATGGGACCTGTCTACCATGCGCTTGGTGTGAGTGTCGCAAGCATTTTTCCACCTCAGAGTTCGGCAGAATATCTACCGGCGTTTATATATGATCCGGAATATATTGATGAGAAGGATAAGCGCTGGCCACATTTTCGTCCCATAACAAGGCGGGAAGCTTACTATGCCGATATTACATATGGGACAAATAATGAATTTGGCTTTGACTACTTAAGGGATAACATGGCCGTTGACCTCTCACAGAAAGTTCAACGACCTCTTCATTATGCGATCGTTGATGAGGTTGATAATATATTAATAGATGAAGCCCGTACCCCGCTGATAATTAGCGGGCCTGCTGAAGAAGCAACTGAAAAATACTATACATTTGCTAGGTTGGCTGCACAGCTAACGCCGGATGACTACAAAATAGAGGAACGGGAAAGGCAGGTTTATCTGACCGAATCAGGTATCAACCGTATGGAAAATATGCTGAGGCGGGAGGGCCTGTTGAAATCCCCCAATCTTTATGATCCTTCTAATTATGGTCTTAGCCCTTATATTGAAAATGCACTCAAGGCACAGGTTCTATTTCGCAGAGATCGTGATTATGTGGTAAAGAACGGTGAAGTTATTATTGTCGATGAGTTTACCGGCCGTTTGATGTTTGGTCGTCGCTATTCCGAGGGCCTACATCAAGCAATTGAGGCTAAAGAGAAAGTTAAAATACAGAAAGAAAGTGTCACGCTTGCAACAATCACCTTTCAGAATTTATTCCGGTTATACAACAAGCTGGCTGGCATGACGGGTACCGCAGCTACAGAAGCCGAAGAAATGTACAAAATATACAAACTGGACGTTGTGGTCATACCCACCAACCGGCCAATGATACGCAAAGATTTAAGCGATGTCATCTATAAGGATGAGAAGTCAAAATTCAAAGCTATTGCAGCAGAGGTTGAAAGGCTGTATAAAGAGGGGAGGCCTGTATTAATAGGTACGGTTTCCATCGAAAAATCAGAGATATTGAGCGATCTCTTGAAACGTCGCGGTGTGCCTCATCAGGTGTTGAATGCTAAATACCATGAACGCGAGGCAGAGATAATAAAGCAGGCAGGCAGGTTAGGTGCAGTGACGGTTGCTACTAATATGGCAGGACGGGGTGTGGACATCATACTCGGTGGTAAACCGCCCGAGCGGGATGAGTTTGAAAATGAAAAAGAATTTTTAAAAAAACTAGATGAATGGCAGAAAGAACATGAAAAGGTCGTAGCATTGGGAGGGCTGACTGTAATTGGGACGGAGCGTCACGAAGCTCGAAGGATAGATAATCAGCTACGTGGGCGAGCCGGCAGGCAGGGTGATCCGGGCACTTCTCAATTTTATGTATCGCTTGAAGACGATATCGTTGTGAGATTCGGTGGCGATCGTATAAAATCGATTATGGAATGGGCTGGTATGGATGAGGATACACCGATTCAACACCCTATGATCAGCAGGGCTATAGAAAATGCTCAGGTGAAGGTAGAAGCATATCATTTCGATATACGTAAACACCTGGTTGATTATGATAATGTGGTAAACAGGCACAGGGAAGTGATTTACCGTGAAAGGGATAAAATACTACATGGCGCCGATTTAAAATCCAATATACTGGAGATGATTGAGGAAGAGATAGGTCAACTTGTTCATGATTATTACAGCAGATCTGGATTTGAAGGGCCGGATTATACGGGGTTGATACGTGAGATATCTGAGATGTTCCCATGGCCTCCAGACTTAGAAGAAAAAAGATTGAACGGGATAAAACCTGACCAACTGGCTGAAAAACTGGTTGATTATGCCCATCAACTGTATGAAAAAAAGGAGGCTGAGGTCGGACCGGATGATATGCGGCTGATTGAGAGGCTGCTTATGCTGAGGATCATAGACGAACACTGGAAAGAGCATCTAACGGCAATGGATCATCTTCGACAAAGTGTGGGACTGCAATCGGTACGGCAGATAGACCCTCTGGTTGTATATAAAAAAGAGGGTGGTGCCTATTTTGACAGTTTGATGGCAGGGATCAAGCACGATATTACACATATGATATTTAAAGTTAATCTTGAAAAGCGTGAGGTTCAGAAGCCCCAGAAAGTAGCTGTACCGGCAGGTCATAAGATTGGGCGAAATGACCCCTGCCCGTGTGGTTCAGGGAAAAAATACAAACACTGCTGCGGCAGATAATCAGGTAAGTGTAACTATCAGGGCTTTACCACTACTTTGATTGCCTGATCGGTCCTGAACTGCATGTCGAAAGCATCGTTGATTTCATCCAAAGGAAACGAATGTGTGATAAGGCTTTTGAAATCAATTATACCGTTATTAACGGCTGAAGATGAGGCTGCATAATCTCCACCGGTGAATCCGTTTATAGTCAGGCATTTATCTGTTAGTGTAACGGGATTGAAAGAAAAAGCTTCGGTAAATACTCCCACCTGCAGTAGTAGCCCGTCTATCCGCAGTGTTTTCAAACAGGTGAAGAAAGGTTTTCTCAGGCCCGTGCACTCGACAGCGATATCCAGACCGTTACCATCGGTCTCTTCCATTATTCGACCTGCAGTATCTTCCACCGACGCGTCTATGAGCACATCGGCTCCTAGCTTTTCCGCTGCCACAAGTCGCCTGCGGGACATCTCACTGACTATTATTTTTGATACGCCTTTTAATTTAAAAGCCACCAGGCATGCCAGACCTATAATTCCCGCTCCAAAAATAGCCACCACGTCGGATCTGGTTGGATTGGCCCGTTCAGCACCCAGAAAACCGACTCCGAAAGGCTCGATCAAAGCACCTTCTTCATAACTTGTTCTGTCCGATAATTTAAAGACTGTTTTGCCCGGAATGGCAAGCGGCACGGAAACATATTCGGCATAGGCACCCGGTATATCGATACCGCCTGATAGCTGATTAGGGCATTTCTCATAACGGCCGTTTCTACATGCAGAACAGTTGAAGCAGGGTTGATAGCATATCGCTGCTACCCGATCGCCTTTGTTTAAGTTTTGAACCGACTTGCCGGTTTCCACAACCTCTCCACTGAATTCATGCCCCATAATCATTCCCGGATGTATCCGTTTACCACCTAGCCTGTAAAAGTGCAGGTCGGATCCGCATATCCCGCAAGCGCGAACTCTGATTATAATGCCGTTGGGTGTGCAAACAGGTTTGTCAACTTCCTGAATTCGTGTGTCATTGGGCCCGTAATAAACTGCTGCTTTCATAGCTGACTCCTATATTTGATGTGCTTAATGTAATAATTTCCATCACCGCTGTCAAAATTATCGGTCAGGCCTTGCTATAATATATCTGATGAAAAATACTGATATTGCAACCATTTTTGAGAACATAGCTGATCTTCTTGAATTAAAAAACGAAAATAAGTTCAAGATCCGTGCATATGCCCGCGCTGCTCAGGTTATCCGTCATTTACCCGAGGAAATGGAAATTATGGTTGAGGAGGGTAAAGATTTAAAAGATATTCCAGGCATCGGTGAAGCTATCGCGACTAAATCAATGGAGCTCATTACCACGGGGAAACTTCGTTATTATGAAGAATTGAAGTCGCAGTTTCCTGAAGGAATTATCAATCTTCTCGATATACCTGGCATAGGACCCAAAACAGCCTATCGCCTAGCTACAGAGCTTGGTATTAATTCCGTCGATCAGCTGGAAGAAGCGATAAAAGACGGAAGGGTGGCCTCATTAGAACGTATGGGTGAAAAAACTGCCACAAATATTTTACATTCCATCGAAGCTTTCAGACGTAAAGATAAACGCATACCGCTGGGCGAAGCACTGCCCGTAGTTGAAAATATCTTAGATGCTTTACGAAGGGTTCCCGGTGTGGGAGCGCTCAGCCCGGCAGGTAGCCTGCGCAGATTCAAGGAAACGGTTGGCGATATAGATCTAATGGGCACGGCCGATGATCCGGAAAAGGTTATCAAGGCATTTGTTACCCTGCCACAGGTAAGGCAAATTTTAGCACAGGGCCAGACTAAAGCGAGTGTTATTTTGCCCAAAGGATTACAGGCTGATCTGAGGATGGTTGAGCATGAGGACTTTGGCTCATTGCTTCAGCATTTTACGGGTAGTAAAGAGCATAACATCGCCTTACGAACACGCTATCAGAAACAGGGATTGAGCCTCAGTGAATACGGTATAACCGATATGAAAACCGGTCTTATTCACAGGTTTTCAAACGAGCAAGATTTTTATGCTTTTTTGGGGCTTCAATATATACCTCCGGAGATCAGAGAAGATATGGGTGAGATTGACCTGGCTGAGAAGCAGGCTATTCCCCGTCTGGTAGAGGAAAAAGATATCAGAGGAGATATGCATACGCATACTCTATTCAGTGATGGAGCGGATTCCATTGAAGATATGGCCAGGGCTGCTATGGCGCTGGGTTATGAATATCTGGCAATTACCGACCATTCCAGTGTTCGGAATGTATCTGCCGATAATAAGATCGAGCGGATTAAAAAGCAGAATGAAACGATCAAACGGTTGAACGGAACATACAGGGGATTTCGACTGCTCAGCGGTGTAGAAGTTGATATCAGAGCCGATGGTAGCATTGATTTGCCAGATGAAATTATGGCGGAACTTGATATTGTAGTAGGTGCTGTACATTCGTCATTTAAGCAGACCAAGAAACAGATGACCGACCGCATCATTGGGGCAATACAGAACCCTAATATCGATATCATTGCCCACCCTACCTGTCGCAAGATTGGAGAACGCGAGCCGGTAGAAATTGACCTTGAAGCCATGTTTCAGGCCGCACTTAAATACGGCAAGGCTCTAGAAATTAATGCCATGCCAGATCGGCTGGACCTGAAAGATATATATGCATATCGAGCACGTGAGCTGGGAGTGACGCTGGTTATCGGAAGTGATGCACACGCATGTGAACATCTTAAGCTGATGAAATTTGGGATAGGCGTGGCCCGCCGTGCATGGTGTCGGCCTGAAGATATACTGAATACACGTTCGCTTGCCGCATTAATGGAATTTCTGGAAAGGAGATAGTCTATGATCAGTTCAGAAAATTATGGAGAAGTGCTACAGATAAAGATGTGCCGGTACTCCGATTTTCCTCCTGCGACATGGGTTTGTGCCTATCTCGTAGATGGATTACTGATTGATAAAGGGCCGGCATATACTGCCCTGGAGCTTACCGATTTTTTTAGATGACATGTGGCAAATTATTGATGATTTAAGAAAAGTGCGTTCGCTTGATCCAGAAGTTATGTTCCCCGCTCCGTCACACGTTGTTAAATCGCCGGTCGAAAAGCTGGATAACCTTATAGCATATCTGGAGGAGCTGGGTGGAAAAATTGTTAAACTTTATCAAACGGGAATGACTGCTGACCGGATAAGAGACCAGATATTCGGTGCTGAAAACATAATTGCCGAGGCTACACAGCAACAGTTTTCCTCATTAAATATGGTTAAATCATTTCTGAGAAAATATGCAGATTGAATCAGATTATTTTGAAATCACAGGGCGATTGGCTGCCATTGAGAGTGATGAGGAGGCCATCCGCCATTTAAAGATGGCGGTTAAAGGGGGCACTAACTGGTTTATAGCTTTGTTGGAAGCCATAAGACTGTGGCGGAGCTCGACTGAAATTTATAAGGGTGAGCTTTATAATTATCTAATTGGAGGCGAAGCATTTGACTGGCTGCGATTGGCTGAAAGGCTTTGCGATGAAATAAAGGGATCCGTGCCTGAAAACGATCTGATCAATTTTCTATTCTTTGACAGACCTCCGATCAAATTTAACCGCGGGCAGTTCAAACAAATAGTAGGATCTCATAAATATCGAGCCTATCTCAACTATCTCTACGGCGTACTTGCAGAAGAAGCTTTGATACTGGCAACGATATATGAAGTGAGGAAGTGTAGCATAGTAATACTCAGACCTGATAACGAAATGGATATTGCCTTTAGACGTATTTATGGCTCGGGTTATTTAGAGTTATATGAAAAATTTAGAAGGGAAAATAAGTATCCCCGGCGAAAATCTATGACGCTCCTTCAGCTTAAGGAATTCACCTATTGGCTTTTTAAATACCGGATTAACCATAATGAAAAAACGCGTGTCGCCAGCGATACAAAAAAAGCCCTTTCGCTACTCAACGACGGATGGTTACAGCGTGTAATTTAATCTAGTTGAAGCAGTTCTGCCTGGAGGCGTTTATATTTACTGCTGTATTCCATCAATCTTGCCTTCTCTTTTTCAATCACACTCGGTGGCGCTTTGGAGATAAATTGAACGTCCTGTAGCCGTTCAGATAGGCGGGATATCTCGCGATCCAGAGTGTCTAATTCTCTGCGCAGCCGTGCCTTTTCAAGTGATATGTCGATCATGCCAGATAGAGGAATTACTACTTCAGCATCTCTCAACACCGATACTACGGCTTTAGAACTCTGCTTATTGCGATAAGAACGTGGAAGTATTTTAAGCGGCTTTGTTTTGGCCAGCATCTCTATTATCGATGACTTGTCCTGAATTTCAGAATACAGATTTTCGCAATAAACGAAAGATTCTATCCATTTGCCCGCATCAACCTTGTATTCAGCACGGGCATTACGTATGGTACGGACTATATCCATTAAGGTTTCTATAGTATGCTCTGATTTTTCGTCGATAAGACTTTCATCGGCAACTGGATATCTGGCTATGATCAAAGCTGATGGCGGTAGCATCTTTTGCTGCATATGTTGCTTCAAGCTTTGCCATAATTCTTCGGTAATAAAGGGCATAAAAGGGTGCAGAAGTCTTAGACATGTCTCGAGTACATATACCAGCACGGGTAGAGGGGAGCTGGAACCGTTCAACCTCGATTTACATATCTCAATATACCAGTCGCAGTACTCGCCCCAGAAGAAATCGTGTATCTGTTTTTCTGCATCTCCAAACTGGAATCCCTCGAGTAATCCGTTTACCTCATGAATGAGATGATTAAGGCGGGATATAATCCACCGGTCTTCCGTTTCCAGTAAATAGTTAGAAATATTTATAAATATATCGTCTTTTAAAGGTTCTGTCTCAAGTGCTCTCAGGACAAACCGCCCTGCATTCCATATTTTATTGGCGAAGTTCCTTCCCGCTTCAAGACGATGCTGGCCCATATTGATATCGTTTCCCGGAGCCGTGCCTGTAGTCAATGCAAATCGAAGGGCGTCGCATCCGTACTGTTCGATAGCATCTAAAGGATTTAGAACATTGCCCTTCATTTTGCTCATTTTCTCGCCTTTTTCGTCGCGGATTAATCCGTGAAGAAATACGGTGTGGAAAGGGATATTACCCGTGTTCTCGATCCCCAGCATGATCATTCGAGCCACCCAGAAAAAGAGGATATCATAGCCTGTTTCCATAACCGACGTTGGGTAAAAATACCTGAAATCTTCCGTATCATCCGGCCATCCCAGTGTGGAATGGGGCCATAGCCCTGAGCTAAACCAGGTATCGAGTACGTCAGGGTCTTGTTCTAGATCTTTGCTGTGGCATCTGGGGCAAACAGAAGGAATATCAACGGCGACTATTGTTTCATTGCAGTTTTTACAGTACCACACGGGTATGCGGTGGCCCCACCAGAGTTGACGGCTTATGCACCAATCCCGGATATTTTCCATCCAGTTAAGGTAAATCTTTGTGAAACGATCGGGTATAATCCTGATTGTGCCATCCTGCACAGCCCTGATGGCGGGTTCGGCCAGCGGTGCGATTTTGACAAACCACTGTTTGCTGACAACAGGTTCTATCACTGTGGAACAGCGGAAGCAATGTGGTACTGAGTGCATATAAGGCTCTATTTTTTCCATAAGGCCAGCCTGTTGGAAATCTTCAACTATGCGTTTGCGGGCTTCAAAGCGATCGAGTCCCGTATAAGGTCCGGCGTTTTCATTAAGTGTGGCATCCGGATTGAGAATATGGATTACGGGCAGGTCGTGCCTTTGTGATATTTCAAAGTCCACAGGATCGTGGGCGGGTGTCACCTTAACCATGCCTGTGCCGAATTCTTTATCAATGGCATCGTCTGCTATAATGGGAATTGCGCGGTTTATGAACGGCAGTATCACGCGTTTGCCAATTACACCGGCATACCGATCATCGGTCGGGTTCACAGCTACTGCTGCATCTCCCAGATAAGTTTCAGGTCGGGTGGTAGCCACTGTGATGGAACCACTGCCATCCTCGAATGGATATTTCATATGCCAGAGGTTGCTGGAAATGTCTTTATTTTGTACCTCAAGATCAGAAAGAGCTGTGCGGCAGCGTGGACACCAGTTGGTTATACGTTCACCCCGATATATGAGGCCTTTGTTATAAAGGTTGACAAAGGTTGTTTTTACTGCTTTGACCGGCCCTTCATCCAGGGTAAATCTCTCGCGTGACCAATCACAGGAAGCTCCTAAACGCTGATGTTGTATTGTGATTGCCTGGCGGGACTTATTAGCCCATTGCCAAACGCGTATGAGAAATTCCTCTCTTCCCATACGGTGACGGTCCAACCCTTCCCTTGATATTTCCTTTTCGACTACTACCTGTGTGGCAATACCTGCATGATCCACACCGGGTAACCATAGGGTCGGATCTCCCAGCATACGATGCCAGCGAATCATTATGTCTTCCAGAGTTGCCGTAAGTGCATGACCTACATGCAGTTCACCTGTGACATTAGGAGGTGGCATAATGATAGTAAAAGGCTTCTTTGCCCAATCTATTTTCGGTTTAAAGTAATCCCCCCCCATCCAAAATTTGTAAATCCTCTCTTCTACCTGTTTGGACTCGTAAGCTTTAGGTATCTCTGTCATGAATAACCCCGCTGTTGTATTAAGGTTTAATATTATATCGCATTCTGGTAGAAATCGGGCAAAGATATTGCCACAGTATCCGATATTTGATAATTACTAAATTTAGCAGGCTAACAATTATTCGACCAATCAAT
The DNA here is from genome assembly GCA_034436215.1 of Dehalococcoidia bacterium. Taxonomy (GTDB): domain Bacteria; phylum Chloroflexota; class Dehalococcoidia; order GIF9; family UBA5629; genus UBA6808. The sequence continues at coordinate 51,324 of DAOTVU010000057.1, read as the reverse complement.
ATTCGATAAAACCAGAATAACAGGGATATTTATTATATGTGAATCTTTTTTATCCGGATCGGGTCGATTTTTTCTTAATCAGGTCTGAGACCTTACTGAGTAGAAAGTTGGCCACTTCGCTCTTGGGCAACAGAGGCAAAGATTCGGCTTTGCCTTTGCTGTCAATGATTGTGACACGATTGGTATCCGAGCCAAAACCGCTGCCTTTTTCCGTGACATTATTGGCAACGATTAGATCCAATCCCTTAAGTTTGACTTTGTTTACAGCATTTTTAAGGATGTCATCGGTCTCCGCTGCGAAGCCGACCTTGATGAAATCACCCTTTACACTGGCCAGAATATCAGGTGTTTTTTCCAGTTCTATAGTAAGGTTATGCAGGCTTTCCCGCTTTATTTTACTGTTTGAGCTTTTAATTGGACGAAAGTCAGCTGGGGCAGCAGCCATGATCAGGGCATCAGCTGTTTTGACCGCTTTAGTTACAGCGTTAAGCATTTCTTCGGTTGTATTTACATCCACTATTTTTATTCCCGCAGGCCTGGGTAATGAGACCGGCGCACTTATGAGGACAACCTCGGCACCGCGGTTGCGGGCCGCCTCGGCTATAGCATAGCCCATTTTGCCTGACGATCTATTGGTTAAAGTCCTTACCGGGTCCAGAGGCTCGGCTGTACCACCTGCAGTTACAACTATTTTTCTTCCGGCCAGATCTCCGGTGCGGCCTAATACTTGCAGCGTGATATCGAAAATCTCATTGAGATCTATCAGTCTTCCTAGCCCGTGCTTACCGGAAGCTAACCTGCCATAGACAGGACCGATAAATGTAAATCCGCGTTTCTTCAATTTCTCTACATTTTGCTGAGTTACCTCATTAGCCCACATGTTGTCATTCATAGCCGGTGCTATTATAACCGGCGCTTTTGTTGCAAGAACTGTGCAGGTCAGCATATCATCTGCTATACCACATGCGATTTTGGCGATAATATTGGCTGTCGCAGGTGCAATCAGAATGGCATCAGCTGCTTCGGCCAATGCCACATGCTCGACACTGAATTCTGACGAAAGATCCCACATCGTCGTAACAACAGGACGTCCTGTTACATTTCGAAATGTCAGCGGGGTAATGAACTCCATGGCTGACCGAGTCATGATTACATCGACTCTAAATCCTGCCTTTGTAAATAGGGTTGCCAGTTCGGCCGCTTTAAAGGCAGCTATGCTGCCGGTTACCCCCAGCACAATCGTTTTTTGTTTTAGTGGCATACTCGTACTCCTTTAAGCACGGTTCATTTCATAGATGATCTGTAACCCGATAAGAGTTAAATCGGGATTGATTATATCGATGATATTTGTTGCCTGAGCGATGATATTGGCGAATCCGCCGGCTGCGATTACCTTGGCCTTTTCGTCAAGCTCAGACTGGATGCGGTTGACCAGACCTTCAATTAATCCGACGTAACCAAATACAACACCGGATTGCATGGCGGCTATGGTATTTCTACCGATGGCTTTTTTTGGCAAGTTAAGCTCAATTCTGGGCAGGACTGCAGTTCTGGTAAACAACGCTTCGGTTGAAATATATATACCGGGAGCTATTGCGCCTCCGATATAATCGCCATTTTTAGAAACTACATCGATTGTTGTTGCCGTACCCATATCAATAACTATAAGCGGACCACCGCCATAAAGGTGATGTGCGGCTACTGCGTTGACTATTCGATCGGCACCGACTTCACGCGGATTATCCATGTCGATCCTTACACCCGTTTTTACACCCGCCTCTACAATTAAAGGTGCCTTCTTGAGAAAGTGCTTGCATACTTCCTCGAAAATGATCAAAAGCGGTGGCACCACACTGCAGATTACCACATCTTTTATCTGCGATCCGGTTATATCTTTACGTTCCATTAGGGATAACATCAGGTTGGCATATTCATCCGGCGTACGATGTATGGCTGTCGAAACGCGCCAGGTGGTGATGAGCTTTTTGCCCTGAAAAACGCCAAAAGTAACGGTTGTATTTCCTATATCAATCGCTAACAGCATGCTATCAATGTACACATTATTGCATAAACATAAATATTATTGTAATTCGCATGGTGGGTCATCCTTTTAATTTTTTTATTACCTTTGGCAATAGAGGTAGAAGATCGCTTGCAAGCATACCGGCATTTCCCATTTCGAAAACCGCCATATCGCCAGCCGCAGCATGCAGATAGACTCCCAACGATGCAGCATCGAAGAGGGACATCCCCTGTCCTGCAAGCCCTGCGATAGCACCTGCCAGCACGTCTCCGGTACCTGCTGTTGCCAGGCCTGCATTAGCAGCTGTGCTTATTCGGGCCCTACCTCTTGATTCGGCGACAATAGTAAATGCACCCTTTAATACTACAACCTTGCGCCAGTCCATTGCTGCCCTTCGACAGATGTCAAGCCTGTTGGACTGAACTTCTTCGATCGTATTGCCTGTAAGCCTTGCCATTTCCCCGGGATGCGGCGTTAAAATGGTTTCGGCTGGTAATCTGTCCCACCAGCATTCAATTTCCGATAGTATATTTAAGGCATCGGCATCAATAACCAGTAATGGAGGATTTTCAGGCAATTTGAACAGTATGTTTTTCACAAATTCCTTGGTATGGCTATGCTGGCCAATACCGCAGCCGATCAGCATAACTCTGTAATAAGGCAAAATACTCTGGATGGTATTGCTGGCCTTCTCTGACGGTGTCCCGTATTCAGTCTCCGGCAACGGTGCGTATGTTATTTCAGTTAGTTTGGAAGCTAAAATTGGCTGGAGGCTTTTGACTGTTGCAAGTGTTATTATACCCGCACCCACGCGCGCAGCACCCATACAGGCTAAATAAGCGGCACCTATATAATTCTCCGAACCGACGATTGCCAGAATCCTGCCAAATGTGCCTTTATTGGCACCTGCAGGGCGCGCAGGCAGAACCGATTTTGCCCATATATCCGTTATCAGTTCTGTTTTTACAGGTTTGCTCAATGCTTGCGGGAGACCTATATCGGCAATAATTACCTTGCCTGTGCGGTCTGCTCCCGGGAAATTATAGAGTCCTACTTTGGGTAGACCGAGAGTCACAGTAAGATCTACGCTCGGACAACTATGATCCACTGCGCCAGTATCAGGATTCAGGCCTGTAGGTATATCGACAGCAACCAGGATTAATTCCGGGCGTTTTATTTTCTCTTGGTTGATTCTACCGAGAACTTCCTTGAAAGTACCTTCTATTGGCCTAGCACGACCGGTACCCAGTATACCGTCGATTACAACCTCGGCTTCGCTCAACATGTTTTTAAGCTTAGTGTATTTAACATCTTTATCAGCACTGGCTATTTCGATCTGACGTTGCTTAATCAGGCTGAGATTTTTGTCCCCATTATCACGATTACTTAGTAAGTATATATTTATATCTGCTCCCCAGTCGTGCAAATAGCGGGCGGCTACCAGGGCATCTCCGCCATTATTGCCTGGTCCCACCATGACAAGGATTCGTTTTCCAGCGATATAATTGATGAAATCTCGGGTTGCTTCAGCTACTGCCTTGCCTGCATTTTCCATAAGAAACTCTGTGCTGATTCCGGCTTCATCAGCCTTACGATCGATTTCTTTCATTTGCTCTGCCGTTACAACTTTCATATATAGCTCCTTTAAAATTGTGGAAAGTTAGGGGCGAACAGTTGTAGTTTCCTGCACATATCTTGCCAGTGGGTGCCACGCCAGTATATACGGTGGCAATTGGGACATTCCATATATTGATCTTGTTTTTCCAGGACACGCGGCGGCACTTCATCTTTAATCTGTTCTTTTTCTCTATTTATCAGGATCGAGTTACATTCTATACAACGCGTGAAGGGGTGCAGCGATTTATCGAGATCGAGAACTCGTATTACTGTTTTCATTTGTTGTTCGGGATCATCACCGGAAACGAGCACTACCTTTACCCGGCCGCCGGATACGGCGCGCCTTTTCATAAATTCGCTGTCCTTGGTGATGATGATACGTCCCTGTGCAATCGCCTTTTTCACCATAAGTCCGTCATCCAACTCATTAAAAAGTATTGCATCGTATCCCATCATACGCATCCAACGCACCAGCTTTCCTACGTTGATATCAATGATAAACTTCTGTTCCACTGCCTCAATTTTATGTTCTTATCAGTCAGCTCGCAAGGGATTAAAATCAGTATTTATATCGTAGTAATCGATTTTTTCAGTTCTTTTCAGGTAGTTTACTACTATATAGGTTATTGGTGTAACTAAAGATTCGTAAAGTGTTTTAATTAACCAGTGCCAGAATATCATGATTGATAAAACGTCGCCGGGAAGTGTCCCCCAAAAACCGATTGATAGGACGATTATCGAATCCACCCCCTCACCGACAATTGTTGAACCTATGGTGCGTGTCCATAACCAGCGTCCTCCGGTCATGACCTTCATCTTGGCCAGTACATAGGAATTAGCAAACTCGCCAGCCAGATAGGCGAGGAAAGAAGCGATGAGAAAACGTGGAGTGTTGCCCAAAATCCGCTCATAAGCTGCCTGCGCCTCAAATACAGGTGCCGGCGGTAACATTCCCACCACCCAGATTGCCGCTACCAGTAATAAATTGCAGAAGAAACCTAACCAGATAACTCTGCGGGCCTGCCGGTAGCCGTAAACTTCTGTCAGGATATCGCCGAAAATGTAGCTGAGAGGAAAAATGATTATTGCTGCCGGCAGAGTAATGCCGAGTATATAGATCTGTTTAACAATTAAGATATTAGCAGCCAGTATGCTGGTCACAAATAGCGCCGTAATAAGTACAAACCTGTATGTATAAGTCAAATTATATACTCCGGCAGGGCATTTTATTTAATAGTGTGATTAGCTTGATTGTATTTTACGATCAAATCCATTTTTTGCGATGAAAATACCAGAGCATGGAAAAACTTAGAATGAGCATAAAGCCGATTATTGAAATAAAAGGTATTAAATCGCCCTCGATTCCACCACCCGGAAGATGGATGTTCATCCCATATATACTGGCTATTAGTGTCGGTGGTGCCATCATAGCCATTACTATGGTCAGTACGCGCATAATTTCCTGTATTCGATGTGAGGTGAGCCAGTTACTGGTATCAGCCAGGCCATCAACCACCTCCTTACAATCCTCCAGCCCATCCCAGATCTTGCGAATATGGTCAGCAATATCGCCAAAATAAATGTCTTGATCCTCTTTAAAGAAGGGATACTTACATCTTTCTAGCTCTTCTAAAACACCAATCTGTGGATGTATGATGCGGCGGAATGAAATCAGATCACGCCTTATGTAAGAAATCTCTCTTACCGTTTCAGGAACTGTACGTGTAAAAATCAGATCTTCTATCTTATCTATATTCTCGCTGATTTTATCGAGAATGGGGAAGCAATAATTAACCAGATGATCCAATATCTGATAAAACAGGAAGCTTGCGCTTCTACCCATATTTTTACGTCTGATATCCTCGTCAAGCAGGCATTCATTGAACAGCCTGGCAAGGGGTTTAAGATCGCCCTTGTTCACCGTTACAACGTAATTTTCGCCTATGAATATATTTATCTCGCATGGAGTTGTGACACGATTGGCTTTGTTATATACCGGAAAATGTAGAACTATAAAAAGGTAGCTATCGTAGTCGTCTATTTTAGGCCTCTGGATTTTGCTTAGAACGTCGTCCAGCGCAAGCGTATGGAAACGGAAATTTTCAGCAAGGAACTTGACCTCTTTTTCTGAAGGTCTGTTTATATAATACCAGGTAAGCTTATCGTTGCAGCATACCTGCTCAATATTGCACTCATTGTTTGCAGGAATTGCGGTTACCATGGTTTCAGTTCATTATCTTAATTTAGCATTCGAATATTTATTTTACAATTAGAAAATTATAACCCCTATCAGACTTTTAAGAAAGGTCTTTGTATAAACACTATGCCGATTAAATATTTTAATACTCGTATACTTTTGAACAAAGTAAATAAGGGCTTCAATATTGAAGCCCTTATTTGTATAAAAAGTATTTCGATTAATACATACGTTTGTCGATAATCTTTTTTGCCTTCCGATCGATCGACCCCGATTTAACGTACTCTATATCGTCAAACCTGACTTTGCATATGCCCTGAAAATCTTTTCTTAGCTTCTCCAGCCAGGCCTCTTCGTCCTTTGGCTTTTTCGGGAGTTCAACCTGAAGAAGCATATAGTCCCTATTTTCCTTTCGTGTTACGATTAATTGATAGCATTCGATTTCGGGATACTTGGCCATAACCTCATCAGTCTGTCTGGGATGAACAAACATCGCCCTGACCCTGACCGCGTCGCCACAACGGCCCATAATTTTTGGTAACCTTGGAGTGGTGCGACCGCACTCGCACTGTTCAGTCACCATCATGGAAAGATCCCCGGTCCCGAAGCGAATCAGCGGATATACTTCATCAAATGGGGTTACCACAATTTCGCCTATCTCGCCGGGTGGCAATACCTTACCACTGCCTGGATCAACTATTTCAACGATAACATCGGTGTTAACATGCATGCCCGCATTCTTTTCGCATGACGATGAGATATTGCCGATATCAGCTGTAGCATAGTTATCTCCACCCATGCAGAAGATGCCGTATTTTTCAGTGAACATTTTTCTCAGGGGTTCACCACCCATCTCGCCGGTAACCATGGCAAACTTAAGGTTAAAATCTTTCTTAAAGTCGTAGCCCATTTCTTCAGCTTTTTTAATGATGGCGGCTAAGAATGTAGGGGTGCCCACAAAGCCGCTCACTTTCAAATCATGCATGACCTGAACCTGCAGTTCCGTATTGCCCGTGCCGGCAGGGAAAACAGTGAAACCCATTTGTCGCAGCATGCGGTCCACCAGCAGACCAGCAGGTGTAATATGATATGACCAAGTATTCATCACTATCTGACCCTTTCCCATGCCGGGTGTACCGGGGAACGATTTTATCTTACGCTGGGGATCATAGATAGGGCCAGGCGACTGGTAAACATGATCCACTTCACTTAAAGGTACAGCAAGATAACCTCCAAACGGCGGGTTTTCCTTTTGCAACTTTATCAGGTCGTCTTTACGTAAGATGGGGATTTTTTGAAGGTCTTCTTTGGCTTTAATATCTTGAGGATTAACTCCTGCCTTATCCAAACGTTCTTTGAAGCCGGGAGCTTTCTCGTATGCATAGGCAATTAGCTTTTGAAGCTTTTCATTCATCTTTTTCTCGCGTTCAGGAGTTGGCAGCCATTCCAGGCTATTATCATGCGGGAAAAGATCGGCTTTTTCTTCTGCCATATTATCACGCTCCGTATTTTTTTCTGAATTATATACTATCGGGTATAAAATCAAAAGTTGGTCTTAAGATAACTTTAAACAAGTTCTGACTTGTCACAGATTTTTCAAAAGGTTATATTGGTAACAGTATAAGGGGTAGGAAAATGAGTACTTTGTCCATCGGTAAAATCAGAGGCTTGCAACAGATATCGTCGGATAGGGGCATCTTTATCATGTGTGCAATGGATCACCGTTCGGGGTTGATCTCGATGATGGAAGATGTCAGGCATGATATGCCGGATTATCATGAACTGGTGCAGACGAAAATCGATATGTGCGCAACGTTGGGTTCATATTGCACCGGTGTATTACTGGATCCTGAATACGGAGCCGCTCAGTGTATAGCAAGTTCTGCTCTCAGGGGAAGTACAGGGTTGCTGGTCAGCATAGAAGCATCAGGATATGAAAAAGATCCGAGGGGACGATTGACCTTGCTATTAAAAGACTGGGGTGTAGAAAAAATAAAGCGTATGGGTGCCTCAGCTGTCAAAATGCTGGTTTATTACCGTCCCGATATCAAAGAATTGGCCTCAAAACAATTGAAAACTATTGAAAAAGTTGCAAATAAATGCATAAAGTACGATATTCCCTTTTTGGTTGAACCCAAAACTTACCGCAGGGAAGATGAAAATATAGATTCGGCCGAATTTGCATATCGTTTGCCTGAACTGGTAATTGAAACAGCCAGGCAGATCACTGAGTTACCCATCGATGTACTCAAGTGCGAATTCCCGGTTGATATGAGATATGAGAAGAACGAAGCTAAAATGGCTGAGTATTGCCGTGAACTCGATATAGTGTCAAAGGTTCCATGGGTTTTGCTAAGCGCCGGAGTTGATTATGATATGTTTAAAAAACAGGTCTTCATTGCCTGTCACGCCGGCGCATCGGGTTTCCTAGGTGGCAGGGCTATATGGCAGGAGGGCTTGAATATCTCGGAAAGAGACAAGAGAATACAGTTTTTTAAAGATACTGCCGCAAAGAGACTGCAGGAGCTATCTAACATAGCCGGGCGCAGCGCCAGACCGTGGTATGAAAAGTTGGGATTGCCGGCGTCTACTTTGATAATGACCGGGCCTGACTGGTACCACAATTATTAATTATTAAAAGAAAAATCATGGCGAATTTTTAAGGGAAAGTATGCGTAAAACCAAAATAGTTTGTACTATCGGGCCTGCCAGCATTTCTCCATCTATTCTTAGACAGTTGATGCTTGCCGGTATGAATGTGGCGAGAATTAATGCTTCGCATGGCACAATCGAAGAGCATACAGAATACATAACAAATATCAGGAATGTGGCAGGGAAGCTAAAACTCCCGTTGGCAATCCTTCTTGATCTTCCGGGACCAAAGGAAAGGACAGGTAAAACCAGAAAGGGCGGAGTAAGACTGCGTGAAGGCGCCGAGTTTACTCTAACTACCCGTAATGTTCCCGGAGATGAAACGCAGGTATCTGTAGATATGATTGATTTGCCCAAGCATGTGCGTCTAGGCCAGTATATATTTTTAGATGATGGTTTAATCAGACTGGAGGTAATTTCTATAAGCCATGACAGTGTTAAATGCCGTGTCATAAATGGCGGAAGGCTGAACGATAATAAAGGCATTACCATACCCGGTATCACACGGAAGATTGAGTCGGTTACGCGGGAGGATTGGGTACACCTTGAAGCGGGAATAAAGAACGGGATTGATTTTGTGGGGCTTTCATTTGTATATACAGCCGATGAGATACGCAAGGTAAAGAAATTTGTTGAACAACAAGGCTCGTCAGCTCAGATTATTGCTAAAATCGAAAGACCTGAGGCCCTTGAGAATTTCGATGAGATACTCGATGTTACAGATGGCGTCATGGTAGCACGAGGAGATCTGGGTGTACAAATCCCCATTCAAAGGGTGCCGATAGTACAAAAAGATCTGATACACAAGTGCAACCGTGTGGGGAAACCTGTTATTGTGGCCACACAGATGCTCGAATCCATGGTAGATTCTCCCATTCCTACCCGCGCTGAAGTTACCGATATAGCAAATGCTATTTTTGACGGTACAGATGCCATCATGTTATCGGAGGAAACCGCCGTCGGACATTATCCGGTTGAAGCAGTTAAAATAATGCACCTTATAGCTCTGGAAGCTGAAGGAGCCCTGCCATACGAAGAAATGTTTACCAGCAGGGGCAAGGATCTGCAGCCGCTTACGGATGACGCCATAAGCTATGCAGCCTGCCATGTCGCTCACCAGCTTCAAGCTAAAGCGGTTATCGCTTATACGGCATCCGGAAGTACTGCCAGACGCGTCTCCAAATATCGTCCACGCACGCCTATTATTGCTGTAACGCCCAATGAAATAGTTCAGAGACAACTCTCTCTATCGTGGGGAGTAACATCCATCAAAGTTCCCGAGCCCAGGATCCTATCTAATATGTTCAGTGCGGCTGCCGGTGCGGTTTTTAAGGCTGGTATAGCTTCCAGTGGTGATCTGGTTGTAGTTACCGCCGGTATTCCAATCGGAAAACCGGGAACTACAAACATGCTAAAAGTGGAGAAAATTTAACGGATGATTGCGACGGTTACGCTGAACCCTTCTCTTGATCGGCATGTTGAAGTTGAGAACCTTATTCTGGATGATACCAATCGTTGGATAAGTTTCAGGAGGCAGCCCGGTGGTAAGGGCATAAATGTATCAAGAGTGGTGCGTGAACTGGGAGGCGAAACGATAGCTTATGGTTTTATCGGCGGGCACGCCGGTGATGATATGAAAAATCTCCTTAAAGAGGAAAATGTACCTTGCGACTTTGTCCGAATAAAGGCGGAGATACGGAGCAATTTCATTATTACCGATCTAAAAACCCATCGGCAAACGCGTATTTCAGCTCCTGGGCCTCAGGTTACCGCTGGAGAGCTTAGAAAGCTGGTAGATAAGATAACAAACATCAGGCCTAAACCCGACTTTATGGTTTTTGCCGGGAGTGTGCCGCCGGGAGTGCCTTATTATATTTATAGAGAACTGATAGAAAAAATAAAAGCACTGGGTATTAAGACTGTACTGGATACCGCAGATATGTGGTTAATTGAAGGTGTTAGGGCAAAACCGGATATTATTAAACCCAATGTTAGAGAAGCACAGACGATGCTGGGCATGGAGCTTAAGACCGAAGAAGATATAATCTACGGTGCCAAGACGATTGTTAGTAATGGGGTTGGCATCGTGGCCATATCCCGGGGGAAAGATGGCATGATTATAGCTGGCAGGAATTCTGTCCTGAAAGTGGTTCCACCGGATGTGGAGGTCATGAGCACAGTGGGTGCGGGTGATTCTGCCGTGGCGGGCTTAGTGCTTAAGCTTTGTCAGGGAGGTAACCTGGAAGAAGCATCCAGACTAGCTGTAGCTGCAGGGACTGCTGCAACGCTTACATCCGGCACCGAGCTGTGCCATAAAGAAGATGTTGACAGATTGCTACCTCTAATCAAAGTGGAAAAGCTTCCATTTTGATTGGATAACAGGCGGAATGGTTCTCAATTTTATATAGACATTTATAGGAAGCACAAACAAGGTCTACCAACGATGGATCAGGGTTGAGTAAATGCCTGACAGCTCCCTTTGGAGCAGTGCCCCCAGCCTGGCCATAGCTGTTGGAGATAGTTGCTGGTTTTGGGGACGTAACCGGTATCGTTTGTGCTGGTAACTGATAGAGGATACATTTCTACTTCGATCCTATCGCCGTTTGAATTTGGCAAAGTCGTGCTCGGTTCTGCCGTTCGTTCCGGGAGAGCGGGGTCAGTCGAAGGCGTTCCGGTTAAACCTGAGATAGTGATTTGGGGCTGAGTGGTCGGCAGAGGTTTACTCTGTATCAAAGCTGGTTGTGGGACAGAACTTGAGGTTGTCCTGCTCAATTTGTTTGCATCTGAGTTGGTGGGATTGATTAAAATCATATAAATCACACCGATAACAAAAACTCCAGCTAAAACAATTGCCCAGATCATCTTATTGGTAGGCCGGTTATGGTCACCACTGAATGTGTTATAGGCTGTATAGGGATTAGTTTCTAATCCACGGACCTCTGGCCAGTTCAACAGGCTTAAGCAATTAGGGCAGTACATGTACCTGTTATCTACCCATGCACCGCAACGGGGGCAATTATAGAACAGCTGCCGGTAGCAATGTATACATGCCGGAGCACCTACCGAATTATAAGTTCCACAATTATTACAGCGAAAATATGAATGCATCACATTATTAAATTAAATTTATAACGACCCTATCATTATAGACACATTATTGCTGATAATACAAAAATCGCAGATATACTGTCGAATAAGCTACCAATGGATTATAGCAATAAGCTGCATAATTCCGAGAGGTCACAAAGTGCGATAGGGTTACCCGTTTTATATTCGCGATCCAGGTGGAAGGCTTTTATGCCCACACTGGAAGGTTCGTTGAAATCGAATTGCAGATTATCTCCTACATGCACAATCTGCTTCGGATCAACACCGAGTTTTCTGCACATAATGCGATAAAAATCGGCGGTCTTGATTTGTTTAAAATCTGATACTGATGAGAAGATGGCGGTAAAATAGTGTTCAACATTGTATAACAGATGCTTTAGAAACGGCCGTGGTGAGCCTGAAGCAACGCATAGTTTATAGTGTTTGGCCAGCTTGTCAAGAACCTCTACAGTCTCGGGGTAATATCTTACCCTGCACTGTAGTTTATCCATAGCGATATCTGCCCGTCCGAGGTCGAAGCGATCGAACCAGTACTGCACATCATACCACTCTAAACGGTTTTCCCCGACCATATCATAAGCTTGTCTGACCTGATTTAATGCTTCATTAAAATCAATGCCGTACCTGGCTGCATATCGTTGGGGTATCATCTCGAACCATATGGCTGCGCTGAATTCGGTTGTTGCGAGGGTACCTTCAACATCAAATGAAATGATTCTGATGTTGTCGTTCATGGGTTATTTTCAGAATTTTAGCATTAATCCTTGGATGTATGTAAAGTAGGAATTTTCCCCTTCATATAAATAAACGTTAAAATAATTAACATCATGGATTTAAATCAATTAAACAAATTTTATTTTGAAACCGGGCCTATCAGGCCTCCCAGCGAAGCCTATTCTTTGCTTATAAGGGCGACACGTAATTGCCCATGGAACAGGTGTGAATTTTGCACCACATATAAGGGACAGAAGTTCGAGTTAAGATCGGTGGAAGATATTATTAAAGATATTGGGACTGCCAGGAAAATAGTAGATGGCATAAAAGAGTTTGCCTATGCCAATGGTTATGCTGGTAGGGATCGTGAAATAGCGGCTTATATTTATAATCAGTTTACATCCAGTGATTGTGTGCGGCAGGTAGCACTCTGGCAATACGCAGGCGGGAGTTCAGCATTTTTGCAGGATGCAAACAGCGTGATTATGAGAACTCCAGATCTGGTCAAAGTATTAACCGAATTAAAAAGCACATTCCCACAAATAAACAGGATTACTTCCTACTGTCGTTCCAAGACCGCAGCCAAAAAAACAGTGGCAGAATTAAAAGAACTGAAAGAGGCCGGCCTTTCACGTATCCATATCGGAATGGAAAGCGGTTCGGATGAAGTACTTAAACTTGTGAACAAGGGCATGACAGCTGAGGATCATATTAAAGGTGGAAGAAATGTTAAAGAAGCTGGTATCGAGCTCTCTGAGTATTATATGCCGGGTTTGGGCGGTCGCAGGCTTTGGCTTGAACACGCATCGGAAACTGCACGTGTTTTGAATGAGATAAATCCGGATTTTATAAGGTTACGAACACTGATGATCGGTCCACAGCTTGTTATGTGGAGTAAAGTTGAATCAGGCGAATTTGAAGTAATGAGCGAAGATGAGATTATCAGGGAAATAGGGGAATTCATAAGCAGGCTGGAATTTACCGGAGAATTAAAAAGCGACCATGTACTTAATCTGTTGCCTGAACTGGAAGGTAAGTTCCCTGAAGCAAAACATAACTGTCTTAATGTTATCAATAGATATCTTTCCCTTCCTCTGAAGGAAAGACTGAATTACAGATTGGGTAGAAGGGCTGGTGTTTATGAGATGCTGGATGATTTATACGATGCCGATAAGTATGAAAAGGTGGATAAAGCATTGAAACGTGTAGGAGCTGATACTGATGAGAAGGTTGATCAGCTGATAGAGGAAATTAAGCAACGCTTCATTTGATATGAAGTTTATGTTAGTATATTAAGCCCGATTGGCATAGAATGTGCAGTATAACTTGACTATTTTTCTCCTAATGAAACTAAAGGTATATAAATGCGTTATAAATAAAATAGCTATTTCCACATATAAGGAGCGAAATGAAAAAAAATTTATATAGCATCATTTTATTTTTACTGGTTATTCTACTGATTGTTCCCGCATGCACAGTCGGCACCCGGCAATTGCATCCTGTCAAAGGAGAGTTTACCGAGGCTATATTGGGTGAGGACGCGCAGACACTTAACTGGATTATAGCAACCGATGAAGGTGCATCAAAACGGTATGCGAGTTTTATAGTAGATCCACTGGCGGTCTTTGATAACAGCCTCAATGTGCAACTACGTTGCCTGGCAAAGGATATAGAGGTTTCAGCGGACGGGCTGGTATACACAGTTACAATTAGAGATGACTTGAAATGGTCTGATGGAACGAAGGTCACGGCAGACGATTATATATATACTCTGAAAAATATTATGTTTGCTGACTGGCTAAATTGTCGCGAGAAAGTTAGATGGCAGGATGAAGATGGGGGCAAGTCGGTTTTTGTCAATCCGGAGAAGATAAACGATGTCACATTCAAGATAACAAGGAAAACGGTTGATCCGGATTTTATTTACGTTATTTACGACCTAATGCCCTATCCAAAATATATAGCTGTGCATTATGAAAATAGCCCCGATGAGTTTGTCAGTGCACCTGAACTGGTCAACATGAATTATAGCGGCAATTTAGGTGCCTATCTGCCCGTATCCTGGTCAACCAGTGAAGGCTTTGTCATGAAACGCAACCCGGCCTACTATCTGAGTAAAAATACAGGCGCTCCCTTTTTTGAGAAATATATTATTAAACCGTTTGGCATGCAACAGTTGATTAACGACGCTATAACCTCGGGAAGTGTATGCATGGCGTACATCGAACCGAAGGATGCAACCACCTATCGAGGGGATAATAATCTCAATGTATATGCTATCCCTACAGGCTATTATGTATATGTTGCTTATAACCAGCGTAAAAATGGCTGGGAGGGGCTAAAAGATGCCCGCGTGAGGCAGGCTCTTTCTATGGTTATAAATAAACCCATGATTATACAAACGATGTACCTTGGTTATGCCGATCCTGCCTTTACCTTTATCCCGCCATATTCACCCCTGTATGATGAGAGTGTCTTAAATAAGTATGGAATGAATCCTTCGGGAGATGCGGCCAGGGCTATTGAGCTAATTAAGAGTGCTGGCTACGAACAGAAATTAATCGACGGAAAGATGCGTTTTGTAGACAAAGAAGGTAATCCTATAAAGCTGAATTTCCTGATTGACATGGAGAGCGACTTTGAACAGAATCTCGGCATAATCATCCGCGGTAACTTAATGGAAATCGGTCTGGATATTAATCCCAAGTTTTCAACCAGACAGATTCTGTTTACCGATGGCCTGATGAATAAAGAACCGGGAAGCAATCAGAATCCTGCCTTTAACAACGGACCGAATGCTGTGAGCAATCAGGATTGGGATTTGGTTATATTATCATCTCATGCTAATCCTCTTGCGTTGAAAGGCAGCGCAGAGTTCTTTACCTCTAAGGGTAAGTACAATTTAATGGGGTTTTTTAATCAGAAGGTTGATGATTTGTTTGCAAGAGCGAAATCTATTGAAGCTTTGACTATTGATGGGAAGAAAAAAATATATAGAGAAATCGCACGTGTAATATCCGAAGAACAGCCGGTAGATTTTCTGGTTTTCTACAAGGATAATTACGCTTTTCGTAAAGATGTTAAAGGCGTGGAACCCGGTATTAACATGTTCAATAATAGCCAGTTCTGGTATTTTGAATAGCAGTTAGAGTGGCTTTACAGAGATGCAGAATGTGAAGATATTGAAAATAAGCTGTTTTGCTTTTATGTGTCTGCTTTTAGTAAGTACTTTTTCTGGGTGTTCACCTTCATCCGCTCCAGCGTCCTTACAGGTTAAAGGCACTTTTATCGAGGGCGAGGTTGCTGGTGGTGAGGCGGAAACTCTCAACTGGATACTGGCGGCGGACGCCTCTTCATTTGCTTATGCCGGTTTGACTATGGAGACGCTGGCAAGTTATGACAATAAATTTAATATCGTATTGCGCTGTCTGGCCAGGGATATTGAAGTTTCTTCTGATGGGCTGGTATATACGATTACTATCAGGGATGACTTGAAATGGAGTGATAACCTGCCTGTGACGGCTGAAGACTATGTCTATACATTAAAAAATCTCATGTTTTCAGATTGGCTGAATTATAATTATAAGGATGATTGGATGGAAGATGTGGGCGGGAAGAAGGTATTTGTTATTCCCGAAGTAATTAGTCCCACAACTTTTACAATAACACGCCAAACAGTGCAACCGGAATTTATATATACATTGTACGACCTTATGCCTTATCCCAAACATATAGCGGTTAAATATGAAGGCGATGTAGAGAAATTCACGCAGGCTAAAGAATTCAATGAACTATCCTATACGGGGAATTTGGGCCCGTATAAATTTAAGGAGTGGCTGAAGAATGATAAATTTGTGCTGGAACGGAACCCGGAATTTTTTCTGGGAAAAGAAAACGGTGCCCCTTATTTTGAGCAGTATGTGATCAAGGTACTGGGTACATCCGCCGTAATGCAGGCGGCGCTGGAAGCAGGTGATATTACGCAGTGCGGTATAGAGCCGCAAAATGTAGCCAAATTTAAGAAGCTCGACCGGATCAATGTATATACAATCCCTACACGCGGATACAATATAATTGGCTATAATCAGCGTTCAAATGGATGGGAGGGGTTGCGCAAGAAAGAAGTTCGCCAGGCTATATCAATGGCTATAGATAAAGATACCATTGTAAAGAAAATATATCTGGGATTTGCCGAGCCAGCCTATAGCTTTATACCGTCCAGCTCACCCTGGTATAGCGATGAGACGGTTCTCAAGCTGGGTGTTACACCTCTAAATGACAAAAAGAAAGCTATTGAGATGCTGAAAGCAGCCGGCTATGAGTACATGGAAAGTGGGGGACGAAAGGTTCTTCTGGATAAAACAGGTAAACAGGTCAAATTACTGCTGGTAACAACTCCCGGCAGCGAAATCGTAGAATCTATGTCCCTACTGGTAAAACAGGAACTGGCTGATATCGGCATCGAAGTTGAGGTGAAGTGGGTGCAGTGGTCTACCCTTTTGCGGCAGTATATGATGAATAGGGTGCCCGCAAGCAACCAGGAACCCCGATATAATAACGGCCCAGAAGCTGTCAGCGAAGAGCCATGGGATTTAACATTAATGGGTCATAATACGGATCTCCTCGCACCGTCGGGAAGTGCTGTATTCTTTGCTAGCGATGGCGGTCTTAACTCTTTTGGATTCTTTAATAGCGAGGTAGATAATCTGTTCAAACGCATAAAGTCAAAAGAGGGACTTGATAAAGAGATGAGGAGAAAGATGTATGGCGATCTGGCGCGGCTCATTTCGGAAGAGCAACCGGTCGACTTTCTGGTATTCACGCGCGCTAATGTAGGTTTTCAGAAGAATGTTAAGGGCATAGAACCTGGAATAAACATGGGATATAATAGTTACATGTGGCGTTTTGAATAGACCGATGTCGTGTCCGATTTAATGGTCGTTTATGCTTGATTGAATGCGCAATTATATCATCAAACGTTTCATTTACAGCATAATTATCGCCTGGGGCATACTTACAGTTACATTTATTCTACTTAGGGTGGGGCCGTCTTCTCCTGTTGATCGCTATATACTTAATATCGCCGCCAAAGGTCAAAATGTGGAATCGGTTAAACAGGCGATCGAAGCACGGTACGGATTGGATAAGCCTCTTTACGAGCAGTATTTTCTATATATGGGTAATTTGCTCCAGGGCAATTGGGGTTGGTCATTAAGCACATCTATGCCGGTAATGGATTTGATTGCTTCCCACTGGATATATTCATTTCAGCTTATTTTACTTGCTACCATATTCGCTATTTTTGTTGGTGTGGGGCTGGGTATCATATCGGCCGTAAAGCAAAATACAAAATTTGATTATACGATATCGGTGTTGTCATTTATCGGGATATCCATTCCTGGATTCTGGCTGGGCCTAATGCTTATTATGGTTTTTGCTGTTCAGTTTGGTGTGTTTAAGACATATTATGATACAAGTTATCCTGTCTGGTCGCTTGAAAACCTGCGTCAGCTTATATTACCGGTAATCACGCTGGGTACCGGTGAGCTTGCCGGCTATGTACGTTACACAAGATCGTCCATGCTCGATAATCTGCGAAAGGAGTTTGTTACTACGGCACGGGCCAAGGGATTACCGGAACATCTGGTAATTGGCAAGCATGTATTGAGCAATGCGGTGTTACCGCTGGTGACAATAATAATGTTTGATCTTGGCAGTGTAGTTTTCGGTGGAGCATACCTAACCGAAATCGTATTCGGGATACCAGGATTGGGCAGGGTATCATTTAGTGCAATTTTTGCGAACGATTATCCGGTGGTTGTGGCTATCACTCTAATCGGTACTTTCCTGGTTCTTATTATCAATCTTGCTACAGATATTCTTTATACTTACCTGGACCCGAGGATAAGATATGACTGAAGTGGGACCCCATGTAAAACATAAGGGACAGACAATAGCTCATTTTAAAAGCAATCTACTGAGATATTACTGGGAGCGATTGAAGAAAAATAAACTATCGCTGGCGGGACTTACATTTATTATCTTCATTGCAATTATCGGGTTATTCGGTCCAATTTTTACGCTTGATCCGACGCGCAGCGATTTCAATCTTGCCAACACACCACCTCTGGGATTTACCCGCCAGGAATCTATCTATGATATTAAGAGCAACGAATTTACCACCAGAATCATTGAGGGGCGTATAGATCATCCGCTCGGGACCGACAGCAAGGGCCGTGATATGCTGGCAATGCTGATAGCCGGTGCCAGAATATCCTTGCTGGTGGGTTTGCTTGCTACTGGATTGGCCATATTTTGGGGTACTCTCATCGGCGTAATTTCGGCGTACCTCGGTGGCTGGGTTGACAATGTGTTAATGCGATTTACCGATATTATGATGACCTTTCCTTTCTTTCTGTTGCTGGTGCTAATAGTTTTTGTGTATGGACCGAGTCTGCTGATTATTATTCTGGTTATCGGTCTTACTGGATGGACCGGCGCCGCCCGCCTGATTCGAAGTGAAGCGTTATCCCTGAGGACGAGGGATTTCATTACGGCGTCACGTGCGCTGGGTGCCAGCGATATCCGTATTATATTTAATCACCTGATTCCCAATGTTATCAGCCTTGTAATTGTGATTGCGACCCTATCCATACCCGGTGTGATAATGGCGGAAGCTGCACTCAGTTTTATCGGTCTCGGAGACCCCATGAGTACTAGCTGGGGTACTATCCTTAATGCCGGACAGCATACTCTTGACACATCGTGGTGGGTGGCAGTAGAACCCGGCATATGCCTCTTTTTAACGGTACTTTCATTCAATTTTCTGGGTGATGGACTGAGAGATGCTTTAGACCCCAGAACAAGTGTATAAGACGCAAACAGGGATAATTTGATTGATGAATGATGTTATTCTGGAAGTGAACAATCTGAAAACCTGGTTCTTTACACGCAGGGGAATAGTAAAAGCTGTTAACGGGATGAGCTATTTCTTACAGCGTGGCGAATGTCTATGTTTGGTTGGAGAATCGGGCTGCGGAAAGTCTGTGTCTGCACTTTCGTTATTACGGCTCTTCGATAGCCCGCCGGGTAAAATAGTGGACGGGAAGATCTTCTATAAAGGAATAGACCTCAGACACTGTGAAAATGAACAATTGAGAAAGATACGCGGTAGAGATATTGCCGTGGTATTCCAGAATGCGCAATCGGCTTTAAATCCTGTGTTCACGATTGGTGATCAAATAATGGAACAGATCAAAATTCATAAGAAAATGAATACAAGAGATGCTCAATCAAAAGCGATAGCATTGCTTAATGAAATGAGAATACCGGACGCAAGAAGGGCCTTGCAACTGTATCCGCATCAGATGTCAGGTGGAATGAGGCAAAGAGCTATGATAGCTATGAGCCTTTCATGTGATCCCGAAGTATTGGTGGCCGATGAACCAACCACTGCCGTGGATGTAACTATACGAGCACAAATAATGTCCATTTTACAGGAACTTAAGGTCAATCGAAATATGTCAATTATCTTTATTACACATGACCTATCACAGGTAAACGATATTGGTGACAGGGCAGCTGTAGTATATGGAGGAAAAATAGTTGAAATAGCTCCTGTAAAAGATATACTTACAAGCCCGGCGCATCCTTATACAGAAGGATTAATAAGCTGCCTGCCGGATATTTCAGCAGATCGAGCGAGATTATCTTCAATACCGGGAAATGCGCCTAATCTCCTTGATATACCTTCCGGTTGTCCATTTCATCCACGCTGCAATAAAGTTATGGAAATATGCTCTCAAACTGAGCCGGTGATGGTGAATATAAAAGGTGTACATCAGGTAGCATGTCACCTCTATACTATGAAAATTGAGAAGACAGCATGAATGATAAGGCAATTTTAAGGGTTAATAATTTAAAAAAATATTATCACGTTACCGGCGGCTTAATACCGAAGCCTGTAGCAGAGATAAAAGCAGTGGACGGAGTCTCTTTTCATATTAATCAGGGCGAGGTACTCGGGCTGGTAGGAGAATCTGGCTGTGGCAAATCAACACTGGGTAAAACGATTTTACGTCTGGAAGAACCTACGGAAGGGGAGATAATATTTTGCGGTGACGACATAATCGGTCTGAGCAAGCGTGATTTACGTCGATTACGAGGGAAAATGCAAATTGTTTTTCAAGATCCCGACGCATCGCTTGATCCCAGGCTAACCGTTGGTGGTTCCATTGAAGAAGCTTTGATTATCCAGGGTATGCGGAACACCAGCGAGCGGTCTGAAAAAGTGGCGTGGTTACTTGAAAAGGTCGGGCTTGAAGCCGATTTTGCTGAACGTTATCCTCACGAGTTTAGTGGGGGGCAGAAGCAGCGCATAGGCATTGCTCGAGCGTTGGCAATGGAACCGAGATTGATTATAGCTGATGAACCTGTAAGCGCACTTGATGTTTCGGTTCAGGCTCAGATATTAAATTTAATGATGGACATAAAAGATATAGACGGGTTAACTTATCTTTTTATCAGCCATGATCTCTCGGTAATAAAATATGTCTCAGACCGCATTGCCGTAATGTACCTGGGGAAGATAATCGAGTTGGCCGCCAAAAGTGAATTTTTTGCCAATCCATTACATCCCTATTCCGAAGCATTGTTATCAGCAGTAGGTCAGCTCACTCATAAGAGGAAAGAACGAATTATATTGAAAGGTGATATACCATCTCCCCTTAATCCTCCCTCGGGTTGCCGGTTTCATACCAGATGTCATAAATTGTTACCAGTTTGTGATCATATAGAGCCAGAATTAAAGGAAATTGCGCCAGGACATTATGCCGCCTGCCATTTATACGATTGATCAAAGGTCCTTTACCATATAGTAACCTTTGAGTTTATAGCCCAATTCGGAACGGAAGTAATCTCTTGCTCCTACACCGCTGATTACCGCTATGCTATCTATAGAGTATTCCTCGTGTACAATCCGTTCTGCTTCTGTAAGCAGGCTCAGTCCGATGCCTTTATGTTGTGCGGCTTTATCGGAATGTTTTCCTAAAGGGACTTCACTTCCAAATACATGTATTTCGCGTACCGTTGCCGGATTGATATCAAAACCTTTAGATCCGATGCGCAATCTGAGCAAGCCAAAAAGGGTTTCGTTTTCGTCTTCGTATGATAAGAAAATTTCATTTCCATCACATGCACTGTAATCCAGACGGTGGAGTTTTGGTTTGCCGATCTCCCATCCATCGCGCAGACGGTGACCGTATTCACGGCAGCGTATGCATCTACATTGTATATTATTTATTCTCATTAAATTTCTTATCCTTGAACGCAGAGCAAGATCCTTGCAGCCGGCTAAAATAAATTTAGGCGGGATATCTCGCATTACGCGTGGTATACGCACATATTTGGGTATCAGTGTTTTGATTTTTATCATAAGATCTACAGTCGTTTCTGATGTATAGGGTTGATATAACCCCTGCTTATACCAGTTTGCAAGTTCGGTACCTTCAATAACCAGAGTCGGATATAGCTTCAGACCATCTGGTTTGAAATCATCATTATTAAATAGCTCGGCTGTCATTTCAAGATCATGTTCGGGGGTCGATCCCGGCAGACCCGGCATCCAGTGATAGTAAACCTTCAATCCGTATTTTCTTAGCAGTTTTGTCGCCTGTTTAACATCGGCAACAGTATGACCACGGCGCACAAGATGATAGATGCGCTCATCTATAGTCTGGACACCCAACTCAACCCGGGTGGTGCCGAACTCCAGCATCCGTTGTATTTCCTTTTCGCTGCACCAGTCGGGCCTTGTCTCGATGCACAATCCGGTGCAGCGATGGATCGAGGTCTCATTCAGGTGCTTAGCCTGCTCCAGATTAGATGCAATACAGCCGTTAAGTGCATCGTAGCAGGCTTTGATGAATGCATACTGATATTCTTCAGGGCAGGCCGGGAAAGTGCCACCCATGATAATGAGTTCTACTTTATCAGCTGGATGGCCCATAGTTTCAAGTGTTTGTAACCTCGATACCACCTGAGTGTAAGGATCGAAGTGGCATTCAAGAGCCCTGAGCACGGCCGGAGATTCAGGTGTGTAACTTTTGGGTGCTTCAGTGTATGTAGGACAGAAGACACAGGTTCCAGGACATCGTACAGGACTGGCCATTACTGCCACCGGTGTGACTCCCGATATTGTTCTGGATAACTTCTTGATTATATGCCTTACCTCTCCGTATATGTTATATTGAATTACGTTGAAAGTTTAGCAAATTACGGAATTGACAACAAAAGATAAGATAAAAAAGAATATTTACAACGATATTGCAGCTAGCTGGTATAACCTGCGCCATTGGACACGCTTCAGACGCGAACTTGGAGATATTGCGGATTCTTGGTCGGGTGGAAAATTGTTGAATATCGGGTGTGCACATGGCCCCGACTTTCTCCCATTTGCAGGCAAATTTGAATTATGGGGATTGGATTCCTCCATTCAGATGGTTAGAATGGCTGTGAAATACGCAGATAAATTCAACTTCGAGGTTAACCTGATTGCCGGTGATGCAACGGCCCTGCCGTTCAAATCTCAATCATTTGATTATGCTGTTGCTGTAGCAATTTATCACCATATACAGCACCGTTATCTCAGAAAGCGCGCCTTTATGGAGCTGAGACGGATACTGAAACCCGGAGGCGAAGTTTTTATCACTGTGTGGAATCGCTGGCAAATAAGGTTCTGGAATAGGGGCAAAGAGGTGTTTATTCCGTGGAAATCGAAGGAAAGTGAGCTGTTCAGATATTTTTATCTTTATACCTATTCAGAGCTGGAAACGCTTTTGAGAAAGACGGGATTCAAGGTATTAAAGTCTTTCCCTGAATATGATTACGGATTTCCAATGAAATTTTTTTCTCAAAATATATGTATTCTTGCAAAAGCTGATTAATCTTTTTCTGTATGAGACCGTCGCATCTCTATCTCGATCTCATCGGGTCTGCTGGCAAGAATGATAGGTATAAAGGCCTTTACTATATTAGGATCGAACTGCGTACCAGCACATTTCTCCAGCTCGGCGATGGCCTGTTTAAACGTCAGCGCTCCACGATAAGGTCTTTCCGAAATCATGGCTTCAAAAGCGTCTGTAACGCATAATATTCGAGCTTCGATAGGAATAGCTTCTCCCTTCAATCCTGAAGGATAGCCTTCTCCATCCCAGCGTTCATGGTGGTGCCGTACGGCAGCAAGGCAGGCACTTAAGCTGGGTACATGCCCCAAAATAGTGGCTGATAGTTTAGGATGCTGCTTTAGCATTTCCCATTCTTCGTCCAGCAGTTTTTCGCTCTTGTTCAGTACGCTATCCGGTATGCCTACCTTGCCGATATCATGGAGCAAGGCTGCAGCGCTTATGACAGTCACCTGTTCGGGTGATAAATTCAGTGCCTCGGCCACTGCCACGGCATAACGACCAACACGCCGCGAATGACCGTATGTATATTTATCTCTGGCTTCCAGTGTAGCTGCTAGGGCATAAATAGTGCTTAAAACTTCATTTTCACTGGTTACGCTGACATCAGGCTCATTTAGTGAAAAAAGTGTTCTTGAAGCAATGGAGGTCCTGTTCTGTCCCGTGCGTTTGGCATAATAAAGTGCCATATCTGCAGCATAGCAGAGTTCATCCAGTGTAGATCCATCACCTGGCCACGATGCTATGCCGATGCTGACTGTGATATCGAGTTGCTTACTGTACATTTCAAGTGCTATTTTCTCACGTATACGTTCGGCAACGCTAAAAGCATCCATTGTTGACGAATTTGGCAGAATAATGGCGAATTCATCACCGCCATATCTGAATGCGAGATCGGACGATCTTATAGATTCGGTTATTATCCTGCCAGCCTGAACAAGAATACGATCACCCGCCTGATGACCGAAAGTATCATTATATTTTTTAAAGTTATCCATATCTATTAGAAGAATAGAAAGGATATCACCGTATCGGGAATGGCGATCGATTTCTTCGCGGAGTCTTTCGTCGAAGTGCCGCCGATTAAACAGTCCCGTAATAACATCGACTCGCGTTACTTCTTCAGCTTTAGCATAAAGTCTGCTATTTACTATCGGCGCAGCTATTTGCGAGGCCAGATGTTCGAGAAGGACGGTCTGGTCTAAGCTGTAGGCATTTGCCTTTTTACTGCCGATAAGCAGAACGCCTATTACCTCTCCTTTATTTATCATAGGTAAATATAAAATCGATTGGATGCCTCTTTTTATAAATTCTGATGCTGTCCAGAACCTCCTGTTCTTGGTCAGATTATTTTCATAAAAGTGCTTTTTATTGAGGGAAACCCATTCGGTAGCTGTATTGGCTATGGGTATTGTTTGTCCTAAATGCCAGGCAGAGCCGACTTCGGTAGATATAGCGGCAAAATAAATGTTCTGGTCTTCGACGATGCATATCGCTGTATAGTCAGCTTCAACTACTTCTTTTAACTCTTTAACAAAGACATCGTAAACTTCCTGGATATTGAGGCTGGATGTAATCACACCGGTCAGCTTATTAATAAGTGCCAGCTCTTGCTCGCGCTTTTTTAGCTGGTCCTGCAGGTATTCTTTTTCGAGGGATGTTGCAATATGCTTGATAGTCTGCTCTGCCAGATTGATGTCTTCCAGCGAATATCGGTTGCTATTGACTTTTTCTCCCAGTGCCAGCAGACCGATAACATTGTTTCGGCTTATCATGGGTAAAAAAATATTGATATTTAGCTGTTCAATACAGTTCCTCTCTTCTTTCCATAATCCCCGGAACTCGGGCAATATTTCCAGTTTTTCACAGGGTAAATAAGAATTATTCTTTTGTAGCCATTGTAGTATCGGGCTATCATTCCTGATGATTAATGCGGGTCTATCTTCCCGTTCGGGAATACAGAATCGTATATAAAAGTCCCTTGTATCATGCTTCGGCAGCATAAGATAAGCCCGTCGCGACCTGAGAGCACCCGATATCAGGGTAAGAAACTCATTACCGAATTCGTCCAGACTTATCATCCCTTTGATGCGGTTCTGTACGAAATTTTCCAGCTCCCGTCGGTATTCATAGCTATCGCGATAGAATAATTTATCTACCTGAGTTGCCATTACTCCACGCAACATATAAATGACGAACGCCACAACCAGAGCCGCACCCATACCAAGGAGAAAATTGAGAGTGATTACTTCTATGTGGAATAGGTAATGTCCTATTATGTAGAGGAAAAGATAAACGCCGAGGCCCGCGACGATCATGGTTAATAAAGTAAGGCTGCGACGTAAGACAAATCTAAGATCGAGAAGCCTGTGTTTGATCACGGCATAACTTAGAATGACGGCATTTAAAAGGTTGCCAATATGGGCGAGCGGGAATTCTCTTCCAAATTGAGAAAGAGAGAAAATAGAGAAAATGAGTGTAATCATCAAGCCCAAAATCAAATACAAGAGCTGATTATGTATTACGGGATCAGCAGTGGCTATGATTTTCCTTATAATAATAAAAATATCCCGGCCAATAATACTCAAATAAATGACCATAAGGGGGTAAACCCACATTCCATAAACCGGTACTACACCGTCATCGATATTTATCTTTTCCGGTATAAACAGCCAGATAAGAACAAATGATATACACATTAAGATATAAACAAGGGGGATACCTGGCTTATGACCTTCGTAAAAAGTGCGAAGAAAATAGTGTAGCTGTGAGAATGCTATTGTAAATATGATGAGGATGCCCTTGGCTATAATGAGTTTTTCATTAATTAAATAATCGCTTCTGAATAAAAAGTCGCCAAGGCTCCACAGCATAAGCGCTATTAGCAATATGGCAAATGTTTGTTTTTGACGCTGCCATGGCCTGTTGGCATAGAGAATAATTAGCAGGGGTAGATAGGCGACCGAAGCAATGAGCGGTATAAGCGAATGTGCGTTCATATGTAATCCGAATTAGAATATCTGGCTCATTATGTAGATACGTAGAATAAATGTCAAGATAATATTGTTGAATTGAATATGAAATAGTACTAAAGTCGTGCTCGTAAAAGATCATGGCAGTTCTGAAGAACTGCCATGGCAAATAATAGATTTATCCTGTTGAAATCCGGTCTTATGCCGCGGGAGAACCGATTGAGATCTTTTCTACTAATTGTGGCTCCAGGATTGAGGTAGTTAATATGGCTAATTCACCGTCGGAAGCACCGATATGCCGGGGTTTCAGGTGTGCTAAGTCGGCTCCCTGTGAGCGGCGTATATTTATGTGTCTTTCAAAGGCACCTTGAGGTAACCAGGTAACTTTCACAGGGTTGGTATTCAGCACCTCCTCGATATTACCGTAAAGAAAATCCTTATCCATGTCTTTTAGTTCTTGATATATCTTTCGAGCCACTATATTGGCATCTGCTGCAAAACCGTCTTTGGGTTCTATATATATATGTAAAATTGTCCTTTTATCTTCCTGTTCTTTTCGCGCTGTCCAATCTACATAGGGAACGTCCGTATTGCTTATTGCCTGCCATATTACCTTTTCATTAAGCCTGATAAAACCCCCTATATCTATAATATCATCCACTCTACCATGAAATTCCATTTGCGGGATTGCTATACCCAGGTTTTTGTTGGATAGGCCGGTGATTTTTATCACGTCACCCGTACGGTATCTTACCAGCGGAGCTCCATGAAAATTAGTTATCACCACCTCGTATTTATAGCCGGGCCTTACTTCATCGAGAAGTACAGTTTGAGGATAATATGCGGGATTTGCTTTACATTTTTCATATTCGGATTCTTCGATGAATTCTAGGAAGTTTATGCTTGGTATAAAGGTCATGGAGTCATAATCCCAGGTCTGTGTGGCTATTACGCCTGCTTCTGTGCTTGCGTAGATATTAAGAGGATAACATCCCCACGTCTCATAAATTTTATCCTTGAAAATTGTACCATCTGTGCCGCTGCTGAAAATACCCTTAATAGACCAAAGATCCTTAGGCATTAGTTTTCGGCCGGCTAATTTACTTTTAACCAGACCTTTTATTAACCTGGCTAATGCCGGTGGGTCGATTGGGACAGATTTAAAGTCTATTTTTTTCATTTGCTGGCCGAGCTTTTCTCCGATTGTCACAAGGGCAACAGCCACGCCGAAATAAAAATCCAGGCCTTGTGAAAGTGCCTGTTTAAAACTAAGTTGAATACGCTCTTCGATTTCTAATTTTTCAGCTATGTCAAGCGGAGGCAGGCTGCGGCAGTCTATTTCAATAGATGCGATATAGGCATAAGTACCTGAAGTATAGGGTCGCGGAGCAACTGCATATATAAACTTTAAATCTTTTTTTATAGCCGATGTATCACCTTTAAACTTGCAACTTGATAAAATAGCACAGGCTGTGCCGGCAATAGCTAATTCTCTTAACATACCAGGTGTAACCGGGACCCATTTTATGCTTTCCCATTTGAATGGATACTCGGTTGTTCTTCCCGAGGTATGCTGCCACATCAGTGGTTTTACCGGCATGGCATCATCCTGCCTTTCACTGAGCTCGGGGCAGTAATCTTTATATGTTGTCAGAGGGACTCTTTTCCTGAATTCGTCTACATTCTGGGGGATTGTGCCTTTGAAAATTTTTCTGCCGATTCTGGAATTATTAAGCAATTCAATTTGTTCTAGCAACAATCTTTTCTGAATTCCCATGAATTGTTCGATATTGAGATCGAGAAAGCCGCAGCATAACTGCCAAAGCTCTTCTTTTTTTCCGCTTCTCATAAGCTCTCTGATAGTGGGCATAGTTCACCTCCCGATTAACTCCGGATTAAACTATGACACGATTGAAATGTGTTGGGAAGTGATTATGTTCTATAACAGAGTTCTATCTTATGTGAAGATGGCTGTGTTTTTCAGGATTACCAGCTGAATATCGATCCTACAACCCGATTAAAATTTTTTAGCTTTAGCGGCCTTGCTGAGCCCCTGCAATTTAAAGGTCAAATTTTCCAGTTCGCCGTTGCTGGGTTGCTTGCCAAGCTCAAGCCCATAGCTTAAGAAAAATTCGAGAAAACTGCGCAGGAGATCTCTAATCCCTTCTTCAAACTGGTGAAATTCTTCCTTAGTCACCAGATCGCTTTGATGGGGTTCAATGCTTTTCTCAAGATGACTGTCAATGATGAAATTAATAAATTCAGAAACGCTCATATCACCACGGTTTTCTTCGATTTTCTGTACTGTCTCTGCATCGAGTATTAGCATTCTTTTTTCTGCCATGAGCGGCTCCTCCTCTATTAATCACTTTCTTTAAAATTTAACGCTTCCAGCACGGATTCAATGCTTTTGTATAAGCGCTTACCCTTTTCCGTAACAATATAGGTAACCGATGGATTGCCTATCTCAACTTTATCAATTAATCCCTGAGCTATTAAAAATTTCAGGTATTTCTGTATCTGAGTGTAGCTCATGTTGGCAGCGTACATGATCTCGGTTTTGCCGGCTCCATCAGCCCCGATTCTCAGCATTTCGTAGATAATCTCAATATTAGATCGCCTCTGGTTCATTTACCACCTTCTGGCTCACCCTCTATCAACCGGTTATAAGAACCGGATTAATATATAATTAGTTTAATTGATTGTCAACTACGCCTTTTGAATAGTTGCAGGAATCTGTCCTGGTATCTTGACCAAAGATTCCATCGTTGAAGTTCACTTACTAGTTCCGGTGCACGTGAGGGGTCTTTATATACAATACTGAACAGCTCCTCAATATAATCCAGTGCATCTCCTGGAACACCCTGTTCATTCAGCTGAAATTTCCCCCTGTTGAAAAATTCAGAAAAATTATGCTGAAGAGAATTTCTTGTAAGTTCGAAGGTAAATTTCATCAATGATACATCCCACATTTCCTCAATGCCCTTTATAATGGCAGTGAGGGGGTCGTTTTTATCATCGATTTGACGGTTTATTTTATCCACAATTTCAGGTAAAGATTGGGAGCTTATTGTTGTTTCCACAGTTTCGTTTTTATATGAATATAGTATACCCGGCTCATTGGGATTTTGCTCGGCTATCATCTGAAGGTATCGCCTGGCCGAACCGCTGAATCCTTCAACATTTATAAGGTATGCAGGGGTAACAATTTTAGGCCTCGCTGCGATAACCCGGCCTTCGCGTACTATATTTGCCTCCTGTATAAGCTCCGTAATCATGTAATAGTAAATATTGGTACTGCCAAAGGTCGATAGCCTTTGTCTGGGAGCCCTCAGCACTACGGTATTTTGTATGGCGAATTCTATCTTATCATCCAGTTCCATATTAGAAAAACATCTGAACCGCTTCAAAATTTTGTTTTACACGCTCCCTGCCTTTAATAATGCCCTGGGGGTCGGTATTATGGCCGGGAATCAGATAATCAACCTCAAGCTTGGCGAGCTTCTGTATACTGTTTTTCAATAAATTTATATCGCCTCCGGGAAAATCAGTTCGCCCTATGCTCATGAAAAAAATCACATCTCCGGTTATAAGCACCCTGTTGTCGGGCAGGAAAAGGCAGATAGACCCTGGGGAGTGACCGGGGCATAATATAATTCTAATTTTAAACGCTGCGTTATGCAGATCAAAATCGCCCTCTTTTAAGAAAAGGCCTGTGGAAAATCCGGGGAACTTTAACCCGAATAGCCTGAAAAGTTCTTTCCCTACACTATTGCGAAACTCATCTTCTTCCTTTGACATGGCTACCATCGCCCGGCTCTTATTAACAATAAGATCATTGGCTTCGCAATGGTCGGGATGACTGTGTGTATTTATGATCAACCCTATATTGTTTATATTTATTTTGTCAGATGCCATAGTCTTCTCGAGACTTTCAAAACATGGCTCGTTGAACTCATTGGTGATATGACCCGGATCTATAATAATATGACGCTTATCACCCGTAAGAGCATCGGTTAATACCACGGTATTGCAATTGTTGCCCATGCCATTCCATATATAACAAAATATGTTATCGAAAAGTTTTAAAGAATTGTGATATTTCATAAAGATACTCCGGGTTTGTTTTTATTAAATAAGCTTCATGAGCTGATGGAAAGCAGTATCAATATTGTTATGAGTATCCTCGGTAATTGCCTCGATAATGGCGGCGGCTACCTGTAATACTTTATCTTCTTCTGTTTCACCCAGAATGGCTATCATTTTTTCGATTCTTGCTCCGAGTTGAAGCTGTTCTTCAACCGGCACCTTTTTAGATTGAGGAAGCGACAGTAGTGGATTGGCAAATAGGAGAGGCCTTATTAATGCGCTTTCATAAACAAACCGTGTCTGCCGGCTGGTTTTAGCCACTGACCAGGCCAGCTTATCTTCTTCAGACGGCCTGATCCATTCGAGCGCAAAAGCGAACTGGCAGTGTATAAAATCATGCTGAATAAGCAGCCGGGTTGCTTCCAGGTCTTTTATTCCCATAGTTAATTGAATAAAAGTTTCTTCCAGTTTTTCGGTGTCGATGCCTTTAACCAGAGCGGTATGCCTGCAGTCCTCAGGAATATGGAAAATATTGTATTCCAATCCACCATGTAATACGGTATGGGCGGCTTCATGCCTTATGGCACCGGCCCTGGCAAGCTTACTGTAATGTGAAATGCGGTCAAGGGGTATTAACAGACGGGGGAAGCCCCGTAAAGCATCATATCGGCAGGGTAAAGCTTCGTCAAATGAACCGGTTGTTATACCCAGCTTGAATTTCTCCTGTTTTAAAAAGTTGTTTAAGTTATCCTCTGAGTCGAAGACATGTACTTCAACTTTATAGGGTACACGGTCACCGAATTTTTTATAGCAATCACTAGTTATCTCGGAGATCTCTTTTTTAACGGATGCTGGCACGTCCCCGTGTGCAACGTAATTAATATCTATCGCAGTCATGCCTATCAGAAACAAAGATAACAATCTTAGGCAACAAAGTCAATAATCATGCTAAAATACACCTCGGGAACAAAGACATTATCAACAAGGGGTATTAAAAAATGAAGAGAATCTGGGCGCCCTGGCGTATGCAATATATTTTGAGTGCGGATAAGAATGAAGGTTGTATTTTGTGTGACAAGCCGTCTTCGCAGGATGATGAAGAGAATTACATCCTGTTTCGAGGGAAATATAATTTTATAATATTGAATACATTTCCATATACGCCGGGCCATCTGATGGTTGCACCCTATCGCCACACAGGGAATATCATCGATTTAAGGGCTAACGAGTCACGAGAACATGTTAAGCTGATACAATTATGTGTAAAGTTATTAATGGAAGAGGCTAAACCGGCGGGTTTTAATATAGGAATGAATTTGGGAAGAGTTGCCGGAGCTGGCCTTGAGGGACATATCCATACGCACATTGTACCGCGCTGGAATGGAGATAATAATTTTATGGCAGTTATTGCTGATGTCCGTGTTTTAAGTGAGGGACTTGCAACCACATATAAGAAATTGAAAACAAGATTAAACGAGATTATAAAATTTAGGCCGGCATAACAGCATCCGACAATTACGTGGTTTAATCAACCTGTAAGCATTTTTTCGAGAGTTTTTTCGCTGTCTATGGTAGTCAGCGCAATAACACGGTCGTTTTCTCTCAGAACTGTTTCGGCATCGGGTATACGCGGTTTCTCATTTTCTCTCATCAATAAAGCGATGGTAGTATCCCCCGGCAATCTAAGCTGGCTTATTGACTTACCCAGTGCCGGCGATTCCCTGGTGATCTGTAGCTCAACCAGCTCTTCCATCTTGCCGCTCATGGTAAGAAGGTGAATAAGAGGATGTGCCGGGATTTCCTGCTCGACGTGTTCCAGTATTGTATTAGTTACAGAGATCGTGGCATCGATTCCCAGCTTTTTAAATATTTTTTCATTGGATGGGTTATTTATAAGTGCAATAGTACGGGGCACCTTAAAGCGGTGCTTGGCTACCTGGCAAGATACCAGATTATCTTCATCGTGGCTGGTAGTAGCAATCAATATATCGGCCCTATTCAATCCTGCCTCGTGTAAAACCGCAGTTTCACAGCCATCACCGCGCAAACAACAGCTACCCAGTTCATCTTCCAGCTTTTCGCAGATGCGGATGTCTTTTTCAATAATTAATACTTCGTGACCCTGGCTGAGGAGGGCTTTACTGAGATAATAGCCTATCTTTCCTCCGCCCACTATTACGATATAAAGAGGTTTCATATTGATCAGATTTTCTCCAGCCTGTTAAATAACAAATCAGCAAAGACCTCGGTAGGGCTGATGGATTCAAGGCCCAGATTTTCATAAATATCTTTACGCAGTGGGTCGTAAATACGGCAAATTACCCGTGGTACGTGGAAGATGTATTTTGCAATCTGCGCAGCCATTACGTTGCGGTTGTCTCCCTGAGTAAGAGCAATGAATGCATCTGCAGTTTCGATACCTGCTTTGCGGAGCATTTCTTCATCGGTGCCATTTCCGATGAGAGCAGTACCGCTAAAGCTTGGTGGCAATCTACGGAAACTATACGCGTCGAGATCCAGTACAGTTACTTTATGGCCGGCGGCGTCGAACATAGCAGCCAGTTTGCCACCGACCCGGCCGCAACCCATGATTACAATGCTTTTTTTATTCGGTTTTATATTCTGGGTTCCCGGCATATAATTACCCGGCATGGTGCTTCTTCTAATACGTGTGGAACGGCATTACCCATTGTAAAGGTGCCGAACCTTTTCTTATAGGTCATTCCCATTATTATAGTATCGATATTACGTTGTCGTGCTACTTCTATTATTGCCGGACCCACTTCACGCGCCTGGATGATTTCCGTTTCGACTTCAAAGTCGTTTTCCTGCGCGTATTCTTCGGCATCCATTAAAACCTTTTCAGCGTTTTCAATATCGGATTTTATTATAGCATCGACCGGCAGGCTACGGTTAACTTCTATAACATAGACGATGAAGATTTTGGCCTTAGACTTACGACTGAGTTTGCAGGCCAACTCAACGGCCACCTGATCAACACCGTTGCCTCGAGCAGCTACTAAAATTCTGTTAATATCCATAGAATTATATTGACGCTCCGATAAACCGAATTTTACTAACAATAATGATTATAAGTGGGTTATCACGATTATTCCAGTTGATTTAACTTTGTAAGGTCTTTTCATCATCCGCCACAGTGGGAATGGTAGTTTTATTTTTTCGATGGGTATAAAGATACAATACTATACCAACGGCCAGCCAGGCGAAACCCACCCAACGGCTGTACGGCTGCATAATTACTACGATAAGCCATATTATGCTGGTGCCAAGCAGTCCGAGTATTGCAGTTACAGGCAATTCGAATCTCCTTATTTTTATATTCCATTTCAGTTTGAAGGGACGCTCCTGATCCGGTTTTTTAATCCTCAGGATAAGGATCGAGGCGTGTGCTAAACCGAAAGAAAGCATTGAACCGAAGGCGTACAGGCCTCCCAAATTGGCATACATATCGGGGACGAAAAATCCCGGCGATTGTAGCAGAATGGCAATAGCAGAAAATGTTATTATCGATAGATAGGGTGTTTTAAAACGTGGATGCACTTTGCCAAGTATATCCGGCAATAACTTAACCCGGCTTAAAGAAAATGCAAGCCGCGATATGCCCAACAAACCTGCATTGGTAGCGATAAGCAGTATGGTTGTGGCCAGCAGTGCAACAAGAACCGGTAAAAATGCTTGAATTGAGGTTAGCACCCACTCAAAAATGATTCGTTGTGCCTCTACTTCAAACCATCTCTGGGCTATATTTACTGCATCTATTCCCAGCGAAAGTTTATTTGCTATACCGGCAATCGGGTCTGTAGCCCAGTCCTTTGCAAGCTCAACCGGCGTCATGGTGGAGAAGGCTGAGACCGAAATGCCAGCGTAAACCAGCAGTACTACTACGGTCATTATGATCAAAGCCCGTGGTGCGCGGATTGCCGGTCTCTTGGTTTCCTCTGCCATTTGCGATATAGTTTCCAGACCTGTGAATGCTATTGCGGCTATAGCTATTCCATACATCAATTGATTCGGAGCAGGCCAGTAATTCGTAATTCTCTCGATTATTAACTGGGGGTTAAAGAAGAAAAGCAAGGCCAGCGTAATAAGCAATGCCTGTGTGGCCAGATCCATTATAGCAAGTGTTATATTTAAAATAGAAGACTCTTTGACTCCTACTACGTTGATGGTGGACAGAAATGCCACGATTATCATTGCGCTGGAGGTCATAATAGTCGGTGATGTCTTCAGCGGAGCCCAGAAGAAACTTAGATATGATGGTATGGTAAATGCTGAGATTGAGATGGTTACTATGTAGCCGAACATCAATCCCCAGCCTGCAATAAACCCTGCGAAGTTATTAAATCCATGTCTGGCGAAACTGGCGGAGCCGCCGGACTCGGGATACATAGCTGTTCCCTCGGCATAAGCGAGAGCGGTAAAAACAAATATCATGCCGGCCAGTGCTAATGCAATAGGAGTAGCTCCGCTGGCTGCAAGAGCAACGATCCCGAGAGCATAGTAAATTGAGGAACCTACATCACCATACGCAATACTGAAAAGATGCGGAGTGCCTAAAACCCGCCGGAGGGGCCTGATTTTTCTTCGTTCGGGGCGGCCGAATTTATCACCCGGCTTGATCTGCCAATCGTTTTTCACAGTTAAACTATATTAATTCGATTGATGGCAAATTTTATTCTCGAGGAGGGTGATTGTCAAGGAAAATCCCGACCATGTGCGCCTGATTAAGGTTTCATTGCTCAATCGGCAATCACATACTTGTGGAATTAAATGAAAATAATTTAAACTAAAGTGCTATTATATTCACAAGGAGGGTAATATATTGGTTCGAAGTTTTGTTTTTGCGCTGGCGATGGCTGCTATCATGATCATAACCGGCTGTACAAATGTTGCGAGTAAAGAATACTCTATTTCTATAAGTTGCGACGACTTTGGCAGGCAGAATAATATTTCTCGAGATATAAGTGTTGGAAATGGAGATAAAATACTGATTAATCTCTGTTCTAACAGAACCACGGGTTTTTCATGGAATGAGAAGGCACAGATAAGCAACCCACAGGTGATTGAACAGATATCTTATAAATGGGTTGCTCCAGCAGATACCGGAAAAGTAGGCGTGGCCGGGGAAGAACAATGGGTTTTTATGGCTGTAAAGCAGGGTACCGGTAATATTTCTATGCAATATGGCCGACCATGGGCAGGGGGTGAGAAGGCGGCCTGGACATTCACACTTCATGTAAATGTTAAATAGAGCCGTTTATTTCTTAATACTGAAAGTATAAGAGCAGGCTGCAATCATTACTGTAGTAAAAGTCAGGATGATTATGATTTCTATGTGAACAGGGAATATGGTCGAGGTACGAAACTCCGTTGCCCAGCGCAGAAGTTCTACGCTATAGGTCATCGGATTGAAGTAACTGAGGATTTTTATCCAGGCCGGCGCAGTTGTGATCGGGAATAAGGCTCCGCTGGTAAAGAACATCGGCATTATCACCAGACTCATGATGAAATTAAAACCCTCCATACTGTTCATTAGCGAAGCTATAAGAAGTCCGATACAAACGAGCCCGGTAGCGATGATGATCATTAACGGTATAAGCAGAAAAAAAGAAAGTAAAGGCAGGTGCAAGCCTAAAAGAAAGGATAGCGGCAGTAGGATAAAGCCCTGAATTAGGGCACTGGTACCACTGCCCAGTGCTTTACCGATAACGATGGAATAGCGTGCAACTGGTGCGACCAATATTTCTTTTAAAAAACCGAATTCTCTATCCCATATTATCGAGACACCCGACCATACAGATGTAAACAGCAGTGTCATGCCAATTATACCCGGGAAAATAAAAGCCTGATAATTTTCTATGCCGGGTAACTGTATGTTACGCATGCCGCTGCCGAACACAAACAGCCACAGAACCGGCAAAATCAGAGAAGACACTATTC
Source organism: Dehalococcoidia bacterium (assembly GCA_034436215.1). GTDB lineage: Bacteria > Chloroflexota > Dehalococcoidia > GIF9 > UBA5629 > UBA6808. Next base: position 15,030 of record DAOTVU010000057.1, on the reverse strand, counting down.
GAGATTTTTCTCTCCAGTATCTGAGGACCTCTCTATACCAAAGAGCTGTTATTTTCCTTAATTCACTCATCGCATCCTCGATGCAGCACGCATATGTATTCTAAAGCTATTTTCTGCATCCTCTTCGCGTATTTCTCTACCGGTGAAATGCAGAAATACGTCGTTAAGTGTAGGTTTGTGAATAGATACCGACTTTATTTTTAAATTGCTGGTGGTAGCTATTTCTACTATTTGTGGTACCATTTTTTCGGCTTCGCTTACTTGAATTCTTATTCTATCATCGTGGAGTTCACTGGTATATTTAATGCTAAGTTCTCTAAGTTTCTGTTGTAATTCTGGTGCATAGTCTGTTACAACGGTTAAAACGTCACCCTTTAACTGGCTGATCAAGTTCGATGGAGTATCTACGACTTTTACCCTTCCGTAGTCGATAATACCGATGCGACTGCATAAACGTTCTGCCTCTTCCATATAATGTGTGGTCAGAACAACCGTGATTTTTTCCTGTCTGGCCATATTCTCAATATGCTCCCAGAGACTTTGTCTTGTCTGAGGGTCAAGACCGAGGGTGGGTTCATCAAGAAACAATATTTTTGGACTATGCAGTAATCCCCTTGCCAGTTCCAGCCGTCTTCGCATACCTCCCGAATACGTTTTCACCGGTGAATCGGCGCGTTCTGAAAGACCGACCAGATCAAGAAGTTCTTTTATGCGTTTTTTTGAAAGCTGCGCCGGTATATCATAGAGAGTGCAGTGAAGTTGCAAATTTTCACGACCCGTCAACCGGTCATCAATGCTGGGATCCTGAAACACAATGCCTATGCTGCGACGTACCTTATCCGGCTGTCTGGTTATGTTAAAGCCGTTGACAAAAGCCGTTCCATAAGAGGGGTTATTGATTGTGCACAGCAAAGATATTATGGTGGTTTTACCGGCTCCGTTGGGACCCAGCAGTCCGAAAATCTCTCCATAATCGATGGAAAGATCAACATGATCGAGCGCCAGTATCTTACCGTAATTTTTGGTAAGTTCAGTGGTTTCGATAGCAAATTTAGATTTCATGCTTGATGTTGATCAGGCGTAAACTGCATACCTTTGACGGTTGGCCAAATATACCATAGGAATTTACGCAATTTGATGCGCCAAGTAAATGACCGAAATTGCGACATAGGGTTCAGGATGAATTTCTTCGGACTGACAGAGATTTCAAATTATCGACAAACTTAGCAATATAATCACTTCCCGGTAAGATGGATGCCAGCACGTTTGCAGCCAGTTCTGCAGACTTGTCTGCCGGTAAGCAGTATTGCATCTCTACGAACTTTTTACGAAGCTTTATTACCTCGCTCTTAACTTTTTTGTCTGTTTTTATGCAGGCTGCCATATATTCAGCAAGTTGTTGAAAATCTGCTTCTTTCATCCCGAAACGTGTCATTTCCTGCGATCCCGTACGGATGCCGCTGGATCCAATGAAGCTGTCATCATCTGGGAGAGCCTGATAGTTGGTTATGATATTGTTTTCCTCCAGCCGGCGTGCTATTTCTTCTCCTGTCCCGTAGGGACGCACCCTTATTAATACCTGATTTGTCTCTGTAAATCCGACGGCTGGATCTCCCTCGACAATCACGCCGTTTTCGTGTAAGGCACTGGCAAAAGCTTTAGAATTCTTGATCATCTGTGTCTGGAATTCTTCTTTAAAATGGTTCATTTCGTAAGTGGCCAGAAGAAGTCCCAGCAATGTGCCCAGATGATGATTACTGGTAGAGCCCGGAAAGGCCCTGCTTTTAATCTCGATCCATAGCTTATCCAGTCTGTTTTTATCAGTTATATTGCCTGCAATTATACCTCGCTGTGTGCCAAAAAAGGATTTGTGTGTGCTTCCTGTTATGAGATCAGCTCCCTCAGAAAAAGGCGCCTGGAAATTACCGTAAAGACCGAGTACGTGGGCCATGTCATACATCAGTATGGGTCGTGGATTAAGCTTGCTCACAATATCGGCTACAAATTTAACCGGCTCACGATGGATAAACATGCTTTTACCAAAAATAATCAGCTCCGGCTTAACCTTGTCGATGAGCTCACCGAGTTTACTGGTATCTGTTTTATAGGGGTTTTCTCTGAGAACCGGGAAATGGTAAACGTTCTCCTTTCCTGTTTCGGGGTTTTCATCAACGAAATTGAATAATGCTCCCATTGGTTGTGCACTCAGGTGTCCCCCTTTGGTTAAATCATTGTTTATTACGGCCCGAATTTTTCTAAAGGGCTGGCCAGTTTTTCTATCGCGATTGAGATATTTAACCACAGCTTTAAACACGATTTCATTTGCCATATTGCCGCTGATGGGCCTAAGTTCGATATTGGTACAGCCGAAATAATGTTTAAGTTCTTCCCGGGTTTCTTCTTCGACTTCCCGGATGAAATCAGTCGCCTGATAAAAATAAACCTCACTTCCTTTCATAGTACGATGTTCAGCATAACGACCGGCTGGATCTGATATTTCACAGAGTTTGACCAGCAGACTCGGTGTTGATTCTGAAGGTATAAGGTTGATGCATTCCTTTTGTCTCCATGTGTTGTTTTCTATGGTTCTATCTATCAACCTTTTTATTTTGTTTTCAAAATCGGACATTTTGTTCCTCGATGGTTTTATTAAATATACTAAGCATACAATAACGTGAGTGCGTTTAACAAACTTAATTTGCTAAACAGGTATTTCAATTCTATCATATATATGCCGTTGTTATAGAATTTTATCTTAAACCGGGGGTAAAGGTTGCATAAATATATAAATATAACAATATTAATGTCGATTATTTTTATTCTGCTTTTCTCTTACGGTTGTGGTAATGCTGCAGGCAATAGCGAATCGGATTCACCGATAATAACTTCTGTTGTTGCCGAACACAATACGCTTTACCCTCTTGGCAATACCAGCATTACCTGTAGCGCTGTCAGTAGAGATGGCTCTTCATTAAATTATCGCTGGAGTTGCAATGATGGGATCATAAGAGGTGAGGGGCCCACCATCAACTGGGAAGCTCCCAGAACGTATGGGGACTTTCAAATAATTGTTCAGGTTGATGATGGGAAAGGACATGTTGCCAGCAAAACAGCAATAGTTACGGTTATCGTCAGGGATCCTTCCAAATGTTGCCGATAAGCAGCTTTATTCTCCGATGAAAAATACTGTGCAGTATTTCTTAGCCATACTGTTTCTTTTAACGGTATCCATGGTGTCCTGTAATGAAAGCAATGAATTGCAGATTATCGAGCATAGCATTGTGGTACAGGAATTTACGGGAGATACCACCCAAAGTTCGGCTACTGTGACCGGTACTGTTAAAAATACGGGTAACCGGACTGCTAATAGCTGTGCGGTAGTGGCTACTTTTTATGATAGCAATGGTGGCATTATTACTGCCCTGGCAGATAATAAGACCGGTCTTGAAAGTGGTCATACGTGGAATTTTAAAATAGTGTTTAAAGGAAAAGATGCTTGGAAAGTATCTCGTTATAGCCTGAATATTCGTACCGAGTGATAGATAAGTAATCATGAGATTTTATATAATGAAAATAGGTATAATGATAAGCTAATGGGTTGTAGATTGAGGTATATTATTGAGAGGGATAATAAATACAGCGATAATTTTTCTTGCTCTTATCCTGGTCTTGCCTTCATGTGACACAGGTGCAAGCTTTCGCATAACAAAGCATGAATTGACTGTCAGACAGTTCCCGGATAGCACACCACAAACGCGCAGTATGGCTGTTGTAACCGGCAGTGCCTATAATCTGGGTAACAAAGGTATCGTTGGGTGCCGGATTACCGTAATATTTTTTGATGGCGATGGCAACATGCTTGGGACAGGCAGTGCAACGAAAGAATATATGGGGCCCGCAGACGTCTGGAACTTTTCCATACAGATTACTGGCCCTGATGCATGGAAGGCCAGAACATATAAGATTACGGCAACCAATAAGTGATTAGGAAAAACCGGTGATTTATTATATTATTAAACTGCTAAATCTAATCCATTAGATCCCTATTGAATGTCGGGTTTTAAAGAGTTTACCTTACATTAAATTGAATGGGCGATGGGAAAGGAGTAAAAAGCAATATGGGACGGCTATCAATGATATTAAAAATATTTATCTGCGTATTACTGGTCGGCTTAACATTATCCTGTGTAAGGGTTGCCGAACCTCAGAGCCAGGCTCAACTATCGATTCAAAGTCTTAGCCCTGTTAGCAATCAGGTTACACCGGGTGGTACAGTTGTCATTGTAAGTTCGGTAATAAATCCTTCGAATGACCCTCTAAGCTATAGATGGTCCGCCACAGGGGGCGGTTTTGGTGGTTCGGGCGCCAATAATACATGGCAGGCACCGTCTCAACCCGGTGTTTATGAGATAACCTTAGTTATTGATAATGGTAAGGGATCTACAGCTCAAGCCAGAACAACGATTACCGTGTCTGATAACCGTGCACCGGTTATAACCAGTCTTACTGCCAATCCGACAAATGTGTCTCTGGGTGGGAGTACAACTATAACGTGTGTGGCTAATGATCCTGAAGGAGACATTGTGCAATATAGCTGGAATGCCAGCGAGGGTAACATACATGGATCGGGAAACAAAGTATCATGGAGTGCTCCCAGCAAATCCGGTAATTTTGCGGTTACGTGTGTGGTAAGCGATGGAAAAGGAGCTGAAACCAAACAAACTTTGACCATAAATGTATCTCCTGTATCTGCTGATATTACGATAAGTATGATAAAGCAGGAAAGTGGAACTGTTTCATCAACCGGCAATAAAGATATAACCCGATACCGTGCCGGCGATGATGTGCAGGGTATAACATATAGAGCTTTTTTCAGCTATGATATTTTTAGCCTTAATAATACAAATGTGAGAATTGCCAAACTTAAATTCGGCCCGGCCAAAATCACCGGTGATCCGTTTAATTCACTCGAAGGGTTGAGGTTGTGGAAAGTTACTTATGGAGAAGGGTTGCCCGACTATAATACGACCGGAGATAGTATATATTCGGCTGGGGCATTGATGAAATCCTCGCCTGTTGAAATTGATGTTACAGCGGAGATTAAGAATTTGATATCGGCGGGGGCGGGAAAATTTCAATTCGAAGCACTTTTCTACAAAGCCACCAACGGCAATGGGGCTACAGATATGGTTGAATGGCCCGACATTACCCTTACTGTATCTTTCAACCCCTAAGATTTGTAATAAGAATGAGGAGGCAACTCAGAGTGATAAAAGTTATGAAGAAGGATATATTTTATTCAGTTTGTTTGGCTTTAGCCGTAGGGATAATTCTATTTACGCCTGCCTGTGTCAAAGTGGCTACAAAACCGACCACTCAGCCAGAGAGCGGCAGTCAACAGCCCCAGATCGTAAGTTTAACCGCTGCTCAAAGCCAGACTTACCCGGGCGGAACAGTTAACCTGCAAAGTGTTGTGACTAATCCTGCTAATGACGTACTGGAGTTTAAGTGGACAGCTACTGGTGGATCATTCGTAGAACAGGGCGGTGCAAATAATACATGGCGAGCGCCAACCGGTTATGGCGATTATGAAATTAAGCTGACCGTAACCAATGGGAAAGGTGCTACTACAGAAGCAATAACCGTAATAAAAGTGGCGGCCAATCATCCACCAACTATAAACAGTTTGACGGCCGATCCACCATCGGTTCAGTATGATACCAACAGCACTCTAACCTGTATCGCCACCGACCAGGACGGTGATCCCCTGCAATATAAATGGGAGGCAAAAGAAGGCAAGATTTCGGGTGTGGGAAATAAAGTTACCTGGACTTCGCCTGCTAAAAACGGTAATTTCAGTATTTTTATTACCGTGAGCGATGGCAAAGGTGCTGAAGCTAGGCAGGAAATCATAATCCCTGTAGCGGCTCCTACCGGTTCACAAACATTAAACCTGGTAAAAAGCGAAAGCGGAACGGTATCTTCTGATGGCGATAAAGATACGTCCACATATAAAGCAGGTGACGATGATAAAAATATAGGCTATCGTGCATTTTTTAGTTTCAATATTTTCCCGCTCTGGAATATGGACATAAAAGAGGGAAAATTGAAATTCATCGGTGGCAAAGTTGTCGGCGATGATCCTTTTGATCCTATAACAGGTGTTGGAGGATTCCAGATAAGATACGTTTCCTATGGAAGCACTTTACCCAAATTTAATTTTGTTGATGGTGGGCCGGTTGCCCGTGATCCATCTTTTAATAACAAGCAGTTTTATGAGGTAGATGTGACTCCTGAATTAATCAATGCAGTCTCTGCTCGCCAGGAAAGATTTCAAATCGAAGCGGGCTTCATGAAGAAGACAACTAATGGTAATAATGTTGCCCAGTATATACAATGGTCAGATGTCGTTCTTTCTGTGGTCGCCCAGCCGAAATGATGTAGCACAGTGGTTGAAGACATAAAAAGGCGGTGGAACCCGGTAAGGCTCCTCCGCCTTTTTGCTTTGACTTATTTTGCCGGCGGTGCTAAATTATATAGTAATTTAGCAGTCTAAGATGGAGAGTGCTAAAAATGACTAAGGCTGCAGTTAAAAGAAGAGAAGCAGTACTGAAGATAATAGTAAGCGAATATATTGTGACCGCAAATCCGGTTGCATCCGAGACGGTGCTGAGAAGGTACAGGCTTGGAGTGAGTCCGGCTACTATTCGTAATGATATGGCTGCACTGGAAGAAGAGGGATATATAACCAGGCCATATACATCGTCCGGCAGTATTCCGCTGGATAAAGGATATCGCTTTTACGTTGAATCACTTCCTCAACAGCAAGATCTGCCGAGCGATGAACAAAGGCGTATAAAGCAATTACTGGATACAGCTGTCGATGAATATGATAGATTGTTAAAACTGGCTGCCAGAACTATGGCCAGATTAGTGGGTAATGCGGCTATCGTGACATTTCCAACGGCGCAGGAATGCAGGTTCAAGCACCTTGAGATAATTGCCATGCATCAGTATATGGCCATGCTCGTTTTAATGTTAAGCAATGCTATGCTGCGCAGGCAAACCGTCAACTTCGACGATCCGATAAGTGAAGATGAATTAAATGATGCCGCTGCGAGGTTAAATCGCGAATTCGCCGGTTTAACCAGAAAGCAAATTGCTGATAAAAGGGCTGAACTGTCTGCAATAGAAAAGAAAATAACCTCCACTATCTGGGATATAATGTCAAGAGAGGATACAATAGAATACGAGAATGCATATTTGGAAGGGGTGCGATTGATGCTTGCACAGCCCGAATTTTACCAGCGTGATAGAATGCTCGGTATACTTGAATTGATGGAAGCAAAGGAATGGTTGAAAAGAGTTATCGACTGGCAGATTTATGAAAAAGGAACCAGAGTTATTATCGGTGAAGAAAGCCGCGAAGCAGCTTTACAGGATTTGAGTCTGGTAATGTCCAGTTATGGCATTCCGGATGAAGCCAGCGGAGCCGTCGGCATTATCGGTCCCAAAAGGATGGATTACCGCAGAGCTATTGCCTCGGTTAACTACATATCCGGATTGCTGAGCGATCTGGTTGCCAGAGTCTGCAAAGTTGATTAGTATGCGCTTATTTGTAAGGAGGATAACTTGGCTGAAGAAGCAATAAAACAGGATAGCCAGAACATCGAAAACATAAATGATATAGAAGAATTAAAAAAAGCTCTTCTGGAAGAAAAAAGAAAGGCTGAAGAGTATTTAGGCGATGCCAAAAGAGCAAGAGCTGACTACCAAAATTTAAAAAAGCGAACCGAGCAAGAACGACAGGAATATTTAAACATGTTTAACGCTGATTTTATTAAGGCGTTGCTACCGATTGTTGATGATATGGAAAGGGCATTTACAATGGTTGATCCCCAGTTCAGGGATGCTCCATGGGTCGAAGGATTTCGCATAATTCAGCGTAAGCTACAGGATTTGCTGAAAGCTCGGGGCTGTACGGAAATAGAGTGCCTGGGTAAGCCGTTTGACCCGAATTTCCACGAAGCTGTGGGTTACGAAGCAGGCGAAGAAGGTATAATAATTTCTGAGCAGAGGAAGGGTTATGCTCTTAACAATAAGGTTATACGGGCTTCACAGGTAACTGTGGGCAGCGGTATTAGCGGTTCTGTGGATCAGGAAACCAGGGGGAGTAACGAGAAAAAAGAGGATATGAATAACCAAAATTAATCTAAAATATATAAAGTTTATAAAGGAGGATAAAAAATGGGAAGAACAGTAGGAATAGATCTTGGAACTACATTTAGCCTTATAGCCACGATGGAGGGTGGTGAACCGGTCATTATTCCCAACAGGGAGGGTGAACGGCTTACTCCATCAGTCGTTGCCGTAGATAAAAAAGGTGAAAGGCTGGTCGGCTTGTTAGCTAAACGACAGGCCATTACCAATCCAGAGAACACTATCTTCAGCATCAAACGTTTAATGGGTCGTAAATATCGCGATCCTGAAGTACAGAATGACATCAAACGGCTTCCTTACAAGATAGTGGAAGCCCCAAATGGCGATGCCAAGGTTATTATGGGAGGCAAAGAATACAGCCCTCCGGAGATTTCGGCTATGATACTGCAGAAATTAAAACTGGATGCCGAGGCATTTTTGGGAGATAAGGTTACCGATGCGGTGATTACGGTGCCCGCCTATTTCAATGACAGCCAGAGACAGGCTACTAAGGATGCTGGGACCATTGCCGGTTTGAACGTGATAAGAATCGTGAACGAGCCGACAGCGTCCGCCTTAGCTTATGGTCTTGATAAGAAAAATGAGGAGATGATCGCTGTTTATGATCTGGGCGGCGGAACTTTTGATATATCCGTTCTGGAACTCGGTGACGGTACCTTTCAGGTTAAGTCTACCAACGGTGATACACATCTTGGCGGTGATGATATAGACCTGAGGATCATAGACTGGCTGGTAGAAGAGTTCAAAAAAGAGCAGGGCATCGACTTAAAGCAGGATAGAATGGCCTTACAGAGACTCAAGGACGCTGCCGAGAAGGCTAAGAGAGAGCTTTCCACGGTCGGTCAGACTGAGATCAATCTGCCCTTTATTACGGCCGATGCATCGGGCCCCAAACATCTCAATATAACGCTAACGCGTGCCAAGCTGGAGCAATTATCGGCCGATTTGCTGGAGCGAACAATAGATCCTTGTCGGAAAGCACTTTCTGATGCGGGTCTCAGTCCTGCTCAGATAACTGATGTGATTCTGGTTGGTGGCCAGACAAGGATGCCGCGTGTCCAAGAGATAGTGCGCCAGTTCTTTGGCAAGGAGCCGATCAAAGGGATCAATCCTGACGAGGCTGTAGCTCTTGGAGCAGCCATTCAGGGTGGTGTTCTTAAAGGTGATGTTAAGGATGTACTGCTTCTCGATGTTACCCCTCTTACGCTGGGCATCGAGACGCTGGGTGGTGTTATGACACCTTTAATCCCCAGAAATACGACTATTCCAACATCTAAAAGCCAGATATTCAGCACGGCAACCGATAACCAGCCAAGCGTTGAGATCCACGTTCTACAGGGTGAAAGGCCTATGGCAGCCGACAATAAGACCCTGGGTAGATTTATTCTTGATGGCATTTTGCCGGCACCGAGAGGTGTGCCTCAAATAGAGGTGTCATTCGATCTTGATGCTAATGGCATACTCAATGTGAGAGCCCAGGATAAAGGTACGGGAAAAGAGCAGAAGATTACCATCACGGCATCGAGCGGCCTGACTAAAGATGAAGTGGAAAGGATGAGACGGGAAGCCGAAGCTCATGCTGCCGAAGATGCACGGAAAAAGGAAGAGGTTGAAACCAAAAATATGGCAGAGGCAACGGTTTACTCGGCTGAAAAGACCATCAGAGAATACGGTGATAAAATACCGGCAGATCTTAAATCTGAGGTGGAAGGAAAGATCGCTGCAGTAAGGTCTGCCTTACAGGGCACGGACGTCGGATATATTAAGAGCTCCTTACAGGCTCTGAATGATTCAATGCAAAAAATCGGTGCAGCTGTCTATCAGCATACAACTCCCCCTCCGGGTGGTGCTGCCGGTCAGGGTGGTGGATCTACGCCTCCTCCCAAGGATGAAGGAACTGTAGAAGGCGAATTCAGGGAAGTTTAAAATAATTAACAGTATTTATTTAGCGGCGGGATTTTCATCCCGCCGCTTTTCTAAATTGAATAGAGGGAGGAATAAATCTAATGGCTAAAAAGACCATCGCGCTTGGCAGTACAGCAATGGGAATCATCAGCATAGTAGCCGGAATCCTTGTCATATTTTATTTTGAGTATGCAAAATTCATCATAGGAGTTTTTCTTATAGTTTGGGGCATCCTCAGCCTGATAGAAAAAAAGTAGAATGCTATCATATCGATTCTTTTTCTTGGTTTGAAAACGTGTATTGTATTTAGTCGGTCCTTGGATGATAAATGTTTTATTGCGGGACAAGTGGTTTCAGCTATGAAGATTGGGTAGGGATTTATTATCCGGATCACCTGCCTAAAGGAAACTGGCTCAGTTATTATTCACAGGAATTCAACGCGGTAGAAGTTAATTCTACCTATTATTCCTTACCCAGCTTGAAGACCATGGAATCTATGGTGAGAAAGACAGGTTCGGGGTTTCTTTTTTCCGTAAAAATACATCAAGAATTGACTCATGTCAGGCAGCAGCTGGAGGGGAAAGTTGAAGGATTTATATACATTTTAAAGCCGTTAATTGAGGCCCAAAAGCTTGGTTGTATTTTAGCGCAATTTCCGTACAGCTTTCGATACGAAAATACGAATATGGAATATCTCCGTAAATTCAGGGATTGTTTGCACGATCTGCCGCTGGTGATCGAATTTCGTAACGACGGCTGGTTAAATGAAGACGTGTATAATTGGATGAAATCTGATCACGTGGGTTATTGCTGTGTGGACGAACCCCGTTTGCCTGGACTAATGCCTCCGGTTACATGGGTAACCGGTGAGATAGCTTATTTGCGTTTCCATGGGCGTAATTCTGCCAAGTGGTGGCATCATGAAAAGGCATGGGAGAGATACGACTATAGCTATAAAATAGAGGAACTCAAAGAATGGTTACCGGGGATACGGCAGATGAGCCAGGTGGCCAGGAATACATTCATTTTTGCCAACAATCACTGGCGTGCACAGGCAGTGGATACGATACGTCAGGTACGATCCATGCTTGACCAACTTGTTTTGTGATTTCGCATAAGTTAGAATAATGATTTAGTATATGTCCGTGAGGAAAAAATGATGGCGGAGCTGGATGAAAAATTATCGCGGCTGCAAGCTGAACGCCAAAGGCTTGAAATCGAACTTGATCAGTTGATAACCGAAGAAAAGCGTGCTGATGAACAGCGCGAAGGTAGTCCTTTTGGTAAACGTGAAGAAGGTGGCACTGAAGCATTTGAACTGGAAAAAAGAGTCGCTCTGAAGAAGCAATTGACCACTGCGCTTTTAGAGATAAACAAGGCTATTGAGAAAATAGTAAATGGCACATATGGGATTTGTGATGCATGTAAAGGGCCTATCGAGCCTGCCCGACTGGAGGCTTTGCCCCAGGCTACGCTTTGCCTTAAATGTAAATCACGAAAGATGAGGGATGCCCGTATCTCGTAATCGTACGAGGTGGTGGAGGGGTGTATTATTTCTTTTCACTGCCTTTTTTATAATAGCAATAGATCAGGTCAGTAAAGAATGGATCCGGATAAATATTCCATCGGGTGGCTTGCTGACCCGGATAGGTTGTCTGAGCATAGTAAATATTCAAAATACCGGTGCTGCATTCGGGATTTTACAGAATCAATCTGTTCTGCTGAGCATTGTTTCTATAGCGGGCATAATAATCATTCTGATTTTTTTTAAATATATTGTAGATCTGGGAGTTTCAGGTGGAATTGCGCTTAGCATGATCTTTGCCGGTGCTGTAGGAAATCAGATTGATCGTTTCAGGTATGGATATGTTACAGATTTTATCTATGTGCGTATCTGGGATAATTTATTCTGGCCGGCTTTCAATGTGGCTGATTCAGCTATAACAATTGGCTCTATTAGCCTCGCAATAATTATACTGATTGGATTGCGCAAGAAGCGTGGAACTGCCGGAAATACCGGGGAAAGAGAAGGCGGTGAGTCAGGATCTCAAAATATTTCGAGTTGAAGACGCAGTGGAAGGTCAGCGGCTGGACAGATACCTGGCTACTGCTTACCCAAATCTAACACGCTCTCAGATCAAAAAACTTATTGAAGCGGGAAACGTACTGGTAAACGCCTCAGTTGCCAAACCGGCTTTAAAACTTAAAAAATCAGATTACATCGAACTCAGAATTCCTTCTCAAGAGATACCATCGACATTTCCTCAGGATATTCCCATAGAAGTTATATATCAGGACACGAATTTTATAGTGGTCAATAAGCCGGCCGGTCTTACGATGTATCCTGCGCCGGGGCATGCCAGTTATACGCTGGTTAATGCCCTGCTCCATAAGTTTCCGGATCTTGAAAAATTTGGTAATACCCTCAGGCCGGGAATTGTGCATCGACTTGATAAAGATACATCAGGATTAGTAATAATTGCCAGAAACGAAGGAGCTCGCCGGGAACTGATCGACCTGTTCAAGACGCGTTCGGTGGTTAAGGGTTATATCGTGCTAGTGAAAGGCAAATTGGAACCTGAAAATGGCGCGATAGAGGCTCCTATAGGCAGGAAGCCGACCGATCGTAAAAAAATGGCTGTGACATCCTGTGGTAAACCGGCAAGGACCGACTATAAAGTGATCAGATATATCAACCAATATTCCCTGATAGAGGCAAAGATACATACCGGCAGAACGCATCAGATAAGAGTTCATTTCGCCTCAATAGGCTACCCTGTTGTAGGGGATTCTATTTATGGAGTTAAAACTGCCGTTTTGAAAAGACAGTTCCTGCATGCCTATTTTTTAAAATTCAGGTCATCTCTTGACGGTAAATTATACACTTTCAGATGTGATCTTCCGTCTGATTTAAAAACAGCATTGCAGAAGTTGGCCGAGTGACCCGTGTTGCTATTTGCCTGTCCGATGTGTTAAATTTAATTCAAAAGAGAGGTTTCCAGAATGAGGCCACAAGATAAATTTGGGCAAATTAAAAAAGATCATCTGAGCGGGCAAAGTGAGCTTTATAATCAAATCTCCAATATACCACCTGCAGGTGGGGGTGTGGAGGACTTCTCAACCTTTGAGGCAGATGCTGCTATCAGACGTAATGAACTCCTGTTCAATATCACCAATCAGATAGAAGAAACCAAAGCAAAATTGAAACAGGCGGAAATGTTGGTAGAACGCCTCAGGCAGAGCTTGCAGGAATATGAAGAGATGTATAAAACGTTGACCCGCAAAAAGGGCAAGGAATAAAATAGCCTTAGGATTTTCATTCTGGTAAAGCAAATGTCTGCTTAACGGCATAGGTTTAATTGTAATATTTGCTGCCGGCGTAAATTCATTTGAGATCGACTTTCGCAGGGATGTATGCAGAATAAGAAGCCCGAACAATATGCCCTGGAATATGCCGGTTTCTGGATAAGACTGGCGGCAGCTATAATAGATTTCATAGTGCTTATTTCGGGTTTGTATATATTGTATTGTGTCATATCGCAGTCGTTTTTCTGGCTTTTTCCAAATATTCAAGAATTTATCCGCAGCCTGCTAGCTATAGCTAATGGGGCTCAAATATCGATCTTTAATATCTGGTTGATTGCCACTATTTTACTGGTGTTTATGGTTGGCAGCACGGTATATTTCGTCTTATGCTGGGCGAGCACAGGCCAGACACTCGGTAAGATGGGTACGGGTATTAAGGTAATACGCTCCGATAGCTCCGCACTCGATCTCAGGGCAGCGTTTATCAGGTATCTCGGAAGCATACTGACGGTTGCTACTCTGGGTTTGGGTTTCATCATACTCATCTTTGATCAACATAAGCAGTCCCTGCATGATAGAATAGCTGATACATATGTGGTCAAGTTACCTGTCAGGCAGGTTACCTATGACAGATCCTTAGCCAGGGGGGGTGTTGGTTAAGATGGCAGACACGGTGCGGGTTCGATTTGCACCAAGCCCGACAGGTTATCCGCATCTGGGCAATATACGTACAGCTCTCTTCAACTGGTTATTTGCCCGTCATAATCACGGTGTTTTCATTCTGCGGATTGAGGACACTGATCAGGAGCGTAAGGTAGAAGGTGCTGTGGAGATGATCATAGATAGCCTGAAGTGGCTTGGCTTGGATTGGGACGAAGGCCCGTACTTTCAATCTCAAAGACTGGAGCTTTACAGAAGATATGCCGAGCAACTGGTGAAGGAAGATAAGGCTTATTATTGCTTTTGTACACCGGAAAGGCTTGAAGCTATGCGCAAACGGCAGATTGCCAGTAAGATCCCAACTGGCTATGATAGGCATTGCCGTAACCTCACGTACGAACAGTTGCGCGAAGAATTGAATGGGGGGAGGATACCTGTTGTGCGTTTTAAAACGCCTTTGTCTGGCCAGACATTAATATCAGATCTGATCAGGGGAGACGTTGTTTTTGAAAACAGCCTGCTGGATGATTTTATTCTGTTAAAATCCGATGGGTTTCCCACATATCATCTGGCTAATATTGTAGATGACCATCTTATGAATATAACTCACGTAATGCGGGCGGAGGAATGGCTTTCGAGCACCCCGCGTCACGTAATGCTATATGAGTCTTTGGACTGGGAACCACCGCAATTTGCACATCTTCCCATGATTCTGGGGCCAGATAAGTCAAAGTTGAGTAAAAGGCATGGAGCCACTGCTATTAACGAATATCGGGAAAAAGGCTATTTGCCGGAGGCAATGGTAAATTTCCTGTCTTTGCTGGGATGGTCACTCGATGATAGAACTGAAATCATGAGTGTTGAACAGATTATCGAAAATTTTTCGATTGAACGGGTGAGTAAAACGGCAGCTGTTTTTAACATAAGTAAACTCGATTG